>CAZERK010000069.1:0-6026 GCA_964514515.1 uncultured Planctomycetaceae bacterium | reverse complement strand
CTACTCGCCGTTGGCGTCCGGATTTCGGCCCGGGAAGACCAAGTACGTCGCCGTCTTCGGGACCGGCAGGTCCGGCCTGGGCAAGGGCATCTTCGCCAGCAGCCTCGCCAAGATGCTGAAAGACAAGGGCCTGACCGTCGCGCCGATCAAGCTGGAGGGCTACCTGAACCTGGACTCCGGCACGCTCAACCCGTTCCGCCACGGGGAGGTCTTCGTCCTCGACGACGGGATGGAATGCGACATGGATCTGGGCACGTACGAGCGCATGCTCGACCAGAACATGACGCGGCAGAACTTCGCCACGAGCGGGCAGATCTTCACGACGGTTCTGGAGAAGGAGCGGCGCGGCAGCTACCTGGGACGCGACGTTCAGATGATCCCGCACGTGACGGGCGAGGTGAAGGCGCGGCTCCGCCAACTCGCCGTGTCCACCGACGCCGACGTCGTCTTCGTCGAGATTGGCGGGACGGTGGGCGATGTTGAGAATGCCTATTACATCGAGGCCGTCCGGGAGTTGGCGTTTGAAGAGGGGGCCGGCAGCGCGTGCTTCGTGGCGTTGACGTACGTTCTTGAGCCGGCGAGCCTCGGCGAGCAGAAGTCCAAGGCGTCGCAGCTCGGCATCAAACGGCTGATCGAATGCGGCATCCAGCCGCACGTCATCGCCTGTCGGGCACGCAGGCCCATCTCGCAGAAGGTCCGCGAGAAGATCGCCCTGTACTCCAGCGTTCCGTACGAGCGCGTCTTCAGCATGCACGATTGCGAATCCGTCTACATCATCCCGGAGATGGTCTATCAGGCGGGCCTTGACAAGGCGGTCGTCGATATCCTGAACCTGTCGGATCGTGTGCATCCGGAGGCCGAGGCGAAGGCCCAGGCCGTCTGGAGCGACTATCTGGCGAAGCTGCGGAGCGCGTCGGAGTCCGTCAGCATCGGCATCGCGGGCAAGTACACGTCGGTGCGAGACAGCTATGCCTCCGTCATCAAGGCGCTGGAGCACGGCGGGGCGAAATGCGGCGTTCGCGTGGAGATCGATTGGATCGACGTCAGCGACGTGACCGAGAAGGACGCCGCCGCTCGCCTGAGCCATCTGGACGGGATCATCGTGCCGGCCGGGTTCGGCGTTCGCGGCACCGAAGGGAAGATCGCTTCCGTGCAATACGTCCGCACGCACGGCATCCCGTACCTGGGCATCTGCCTCGGCTTCCAGATGGCCGTCATCGAATTCGCGCGGAACGTTTGCGGCTTGGAGGGCGCCGGTTCGACGGAGTTCGACGCGGAATGCCGCGAACCCGTCATCAATATCCTGCCGGAGCAGAAGCAGATCGAAGGGCTGGGCGGCAACATGCGGTTGGGTGGCCGAGACGTAGCGCTGAAGCCCGGCACGTTGGCGGCCCGCCTGTTCAACAACGCTCCGGAGGTGCGGCTGCGATTCCGCCATCGCTACGAGGTCGATCCGCGGTACATCGAGCGATTGGAGGCGGCCGGACTGATCTTCAGCGGCAAGGCGCCGGACTTCCCGATCATGCAGGTGCTGGAACTGCCGCGGGACGTGCATCCGTACTTCATCGGCACGCAGGCCCATCCCGAACTGACGAGTCGGCCGTTGCGTCCCGATCCGTTCTTTCTCGGCCTGGTCAAGGCGGCCGTCGAGCATCGACGCAGCCGAACCGCGCAGTCCCGGACAGCTTCGCCACCCGTGGGAACACGGCCGTGACGCGAGCATGATGCGTGCGATGGACGCCCCCCGTTTCTGCGAGGGCCGTCCGCTAACGCACCACTTAGTTGGGGCGTCCCCGCGAAACTGAGCGGACGGCAGATGTGTGACGCCTGTGGGACGTGCCGGCACGAAGACGCTCTATCTCACGGAAGGCCGTGCAGCGGCGCACTAGAATCCTGCTGAGAGACTCAGACGCGCCGTATGCCCGGCATCGAGGCTGATTTGCCCGCTGACTCATCGATCGACTTTGAACGATTCATCCCGTTGTTCCCGCTGCCCAACACGGTGCTGTTTCCCTGCGCGATCCTGCCGCTGCACATCTTCGAGCGGCGCTACCGCATGATGACTCGGGACGCGCTGGCCGGGCCCCGCCTCATCGCCATGGCGCTTCTCAAGCCTGGCTACGAGCCTCGCTACCATCAAAATGACCCCGCAATACACGACGTCGGCTGCGTCGGCCGCATCCTCCGAGATGAACAGCTTCCCGACGGGCGATACAATCTGTTGCTACAAGGCTTGGTTCCTGCGCGAGTCGCCGAGGAAAACCACGATCTTACCTATCGACGCGCATACGTCGCTCCCACGGCGGTGGTCCCGATCGAGCTGGATTCTGAGAACAGACTTCGGCAGGAGCTCCGTGCGGTCCTGAGTCAACCCCCTTACACCGAGATTGCCACGAAGGCGCATTGGCTCCCGCTGCTGGATTGCCCTGACTTGATTCTCTCTGATGTGCTAGACGTGCTCGCGTCCGTCGCTCTGCCCACGGTGGATGAGAAGCAGGCCTTCCTGGAAGATCGCAGCATCATCTCGCGTACGGGTCGGCTTTGCGCATTCTTCCGTTCGGTCCGCCTCGCATTTTGCGACTACGAGCAGCATTGGCTCAAGCACTGCAGGCCCTGGCCGCCGTCGTGCTTCTTGAACTGACCCATCCGGGGCGCCCCGACTCTGTTCCAGCATCGAATCGCCGATTCGCCCAACCTCCGAGCCGGCCACCTTAACCGGCGGGCGTTTCCGCGCAGGACAGCGGAGGCGCCCTATCGGCCGATCGATAAGGAGGAGGCTCGCAGTCATCGTTGATGCCGTTCTGGTTGGCATCCGTGCGGGGACAAACGTAGAAGACGCAGAAATCCGGGCACGCCGGATCGCAAGGACCGATGCACAAGCAGGGGTCCCAACCGGGGCAACTTGGTGCGTAACAGGGATCGTATTGGCAGGGATCAGAGGGCGAGCACGGATCGGGATCGCACGCCGATCCGTCGCCGAGGTAAGTTCCATCCATCTCGTCGCAATCGATCTCGCTCACGAAGACGCAGCCGTATTGCGGGAGGCAACAGGCGCCCTCAAGAACGGAGCAGGGGTCTGGATAGCACGACGAGTTGTAGCCCTGCGGCTCTCCACCCGCGTCGAAACAGTCGCTCGGCAGCGCCATCGTGCATTCACCCATTGTCAGGCAGCAAGCCTCGGGCGCCTCGCAAGGATTGGGATCGCAGTCCGTCCCATCGCCGAGATACGTTCCATCGTAGGTCGAGCAAAGGGCTTGCGTCTCGATTTCGCACCAGCCTGAGATGCAGCAGGCGCCGACGAGGCTGACGTGCTCGAACGCGCCCATGTCGACGACGGGCGGGCCCGCCTGCCCGGCGTTGCCGGAATCTTCGGTCGCCGGGTCATTCAGGCGACGCTCAGTCCAAACGAAGTCAACGGGGATGGGCTCGCCGCTGTCGCCGTCGACGTCGAGGTCCGCGACATCTGCGGGCAAGGCGTCGTTGTCTCCCGCATCGATGCAAGGCGAACCAGCGGCCAGCCGCAGATCGTCGTCCAGCGTCCCGGGCGTCTCGTCCTCGCCCTGGGCATCGGCAAAAATCGGAGCGTCGTCGATATTGCCCGTACCAGGAAATCCACCCTCAACGTCGGAATACTGCACCCAAACCGTGCCGCTGATCGGTGACTCCGTGTTGTTCCAGACGATGCAGTTCGTGAGCGATGCGGCGGCGCCGCCTTGCTGCACGGCGCCCGCTCCATCCTCCGCTGAATTTGCCCAGATGGTCGAGTTGACGAGCGAAGCGGCCGCGCCGGTCGAGAGAGACAAGGCGCCGCCGCTGAGCGCATGATTACCCGAGACGATGGCGTTCGCGACGCCTGCGGTCGTCCCACACGCCTCCATGCTAAGGCCGCCACCGAGTACGCCGGCTTCGTTCTGAGAAACAAGACAGTTCACGATCGCAGAAGCCGAGCCTCCGCGAAGCGAAATCCCGCCGCCGTTCGACAGGGCCGCATTGTCGTATACCGCACATTCAACGAGCAGGGGATTCCCGCCGTCAAAATCTGCGCCGCCGCCGGAGCCCGCCGTCGTGTTGCCGACCATCGCGGAGGCCCACAACCAGGGATCGCTACTGGAGCCGTAAACCCCGCCCGCGCTGAGCGCGGCGTCGTTGCCGTCGATCAGGCTGAGCACGATCGTGGTCAGGCTGCCCTGGCAGCAGGCGATGCCGCCACCGCTCTGCGCCGAGTTGCTGCTGAATACGCTTTCGATGACGATCGACAGGCCTGTGTTGTCTTGCAGGCCGCCGCCGGATTCCGTGGCGGAGTTGCCGTCGAAGGTGCAGCTCTGCAGGAACGGGGCTCCGAAGAAATTGCAGACGCCGCCGCCGCGCAGGGCGTCATTGTTCGAGAAGAGGCAGGCAACAAACTGCGAGTTCACGGAGCCCGACATGCACGCGCCGCCGCCGGCGTTGGTTGCCATGTTGTCGACGAAGCCGCACTCAAGCGCGGCGATGACAGCGTCTGAAGCCGCGAAGATTCCCCCGCCGTCGTAGGCCTGGTTGCCTTCGAACGTACAGGCGAAAAACACGGCATCGCAATTGACGCCGACGTAGACCGCGCCGCCGGCGCCGCCAAGGTCGAGCCCTGCGGCGTTGTCGACGAACGCGCAAGCCGCAAACAACGGTTGGCTCGCGTCGAACAGGGCGACGGCGCCTCCTGCCGACGCGACGTTAGATTCAAAGGTGCAGTTCCAGATGCTCGGGCTGGCGGTCTCGACATACAAGCCGCCACCATCGTTGCCCGTCGCTGCATCCGCCGCAAAGCCGTAGGCGATTGTGAAACCGTCGAGGATGGAGAAGGGGCCGACGCCGTTGGCCGTGACAACGTGAAAGCTCTCGTCGCCCGCGCCGCTCGTTGATCCGATCTCGCCGCTCAGGATCGTCTCGTGGGCCTCAAAGTCGCGGGTGGCGAGATCGAAGCCGTCCGGATCCTCGTCGCCTGCCAAGCCGCCGTACAGGGCGACGTCCGGCGGCATATCGAAGCCCTTACTTCGATCGCCGCTGCCACGATCCGGTCGGTAGACGCCCGCCGCGACCCAGATTTGCTGGATCTGGCTCGGCGCTCCGGCCGCCGTGCCGAGCGCATCCTGCAAGTCGTTGAAGGCCGTGGCCCACGAGAAGCCGTCGCCTCCAGGGGGGGCGTCATCATCGACGAAGAGAATCGCGGGCAATTGGCATTCGTCGGGAATCCCGTTGGCGTCCTGGACGCTGCTCGTACCGCTATGGATGTCGCAGCCGTCCGGTATGCCGGTCGAGTTGCAGTCAACGCAAGCAGGAGCGCCCCGGCAATTCAGAATGTCGCAAGGATCATGCCGGCCGTTGCCGTCGCAGTCGAGCCATTCGCACGCGTCGATGCTCCCGTTGTTGTCGCAGTCAATCGCCGGATTCGCCTGCAAGTCGCACGCGTCCAGCGTGCCGTTGCCGTCGCAGTCCAAGGCCGGATCCGACGCCACGTCGCATTCATCCGGAATCAGGTTTCCGTCGCAGTCCGTGGAGAATCCGGTAGCGATATCCCTCGCATCGGTGATGCCGTTTTCGTTGCAGTCCACGATTTGCGGCGGGGTGTTCGGAGCAGGGATCGTGAATCGCACGGTCCCATTTGTCTCAAAATCGATTCCGCGTTGATAGTCCGCCTCTGCCAGAACCGCGCCCTCCTGCACCTGCTGGCCTGCGCTCCCCGACGCCGCCTCAGCAGCGGTAGCGAGCACGTGAATCCGATGCGCGCGTGTCGGAAGGACGATCTCCGTGGAGGCAGGTCCCGTCGCCGCCAGGGCACGCGTCGTCTCGCGCACAAGACTGCCGGCCTCGGTCCAGTACACGACGTCCACAGCGGCGGCGATGCCGCTCTGATTCTCTATCTGGAGGGTAACGCCAGTTTCGGCGGGCACGGCAGCCCCGGCCGGCCCCTGGGAAAGCGACGTGAGCCAATCGAAGAACGGGCCGCAGCCGCCCGCCAAGAGCAAGGCTGTCAAGGCTGGAGCGAAGACGCA
>CAZERK010000068.1:0-11253 GCA_964514515.1 uncultured Planctomycetaceae bacterium | reverse complement strand
TTAGTATATATACTTTTCCATTCTTTTAGATGGCAGAGGATTATAGGAATCCTCGGGGTTATCTCAAGAAAAATATTGCCGGATTTAATAAGGCATCAAAGGGCATGCCATACCTGGTTCTCACCGACCTGGATAATAGGGAGTGTGCTCCATCGATGATTCAGGAATGGTTGCCAGTGACCAGGAATCACAACCTCATTTTTCGCATTGCAGTAAGGGAAGTTGAATCATGGATTCTTGCAGATCGCAAGGGCTTTGCCAAGTTTCTCGGTATCGCCCGGAAAAGGATTCCAGAAAATCCCGACGATCTGATCGATCCCAAGGCCGAATTGATCCATTTAGCCAGAGCCTCACGAAAGCGAGATCTGATGAAGGATCTGGTCCCAAGGGAGGGAAGCACTGCACGGCAAGGCCCTGCCTACACAACGAGCGGATGGTATCGAATTCGCTGTAAATTCGAAACTGATCGATATGCTTCGCGCCAGCATGAGGTCGATTTACAGCAATTTCGGCACGCTGCCAAACGCCGGGTATATAAGGTCAAAGGTTTCGGGACTAAATAGTAAGACTATAAATCTACTTTATTGCGGGGTGATTTAGCATGGAAAACGGCCAAATGACATGGATCACCAACTTCATTTGGGGCATCGCCGACGACGTGTTGCGCGACCTCTACGTACGCGGCAAGTACCGCGATGTCATCCTGCCGATGACGGTCATCCGAAGGCTCGACGCTGTTCTTGAACCTACCAAGCAAGCGGTACTCGATATGAAAGATTCGCTCGACAAGGCAGGCATCGTGCACCAGGAGCTCACTCTGCGACAGGCCGCTGGTCAAGCCTTCTACAACACCTCTCCCTTCACGTTACGCGACCTCAAGGCGCGTGCCAGCCGCCAGCAACTGGAAGCGGATTTTCGCGCCTACCTAGATGGCTTCTCGCCCAACGTGCAGGAGATCATCGATAACTTCGAGTTACGCAACCAAATCCCCCGCCTGGCCAAAGCCGACGCCCTAGGAACGCTCATCGAGAAGTTCCTCGATCCTTCAATCAACCTGAGTCCTGACCCTGTGCTCAACAGCGACGGCACTGTCCGGCTGCCCGGCCTCGACAATCACGCCATGGGCACCATCTTCGAGGAGCTGGTGCGCCGCTTCAACGAGGAAAACAATGAAGAAGCTGGCGAGCACTGGACCCCTCGCGACGCCGTGAGGCTGATGGCCCGCCTGATTTTTGAGCCGATTGCCGAACAGATCGAATCCGGTACCTACCTGCTCTACGACGGCGCCTGTGGCACCGGCGGGATGCTCACTGTGGCCGAAGAAACCCTGTTGCAGCTGGCAAAAGAACGTGACAAACAGGTCTCAGTGCATCTTTTCGGCCAGGAGATCAACGCCGAGACCTATGCCATCTGCAAAGCCGATCTCTTGCTTAAGGGCGAGGGCGATGCCGCCGACAACATAGTCGGGGGACCGGAGCATTCGACCCTGTCCAACGACGCCTTCCCCGGCCGCACCTTCGACTTCATGCTCTCAAATCCGCCATACGGGAAGAGTTGGAAGAGCGACCTGGAACGCATGGGCGGCAAGGCTGGCATCAAGGACCAGCGCTTTGTCGTGCAGCAACGGGGCGAGGAGCTTTCGCTGATCACCCGCACCAACGACGGGCAGATGCTTTTCCTGGTGAACATGCTCTCCAAGATGAAGCATGAGACTCCGCTCGGCAGTCGCATCGCCGAGGTGCACAACGGCTCGTCGCTCTTTACGGGCGACGCCGGCCAGGGCGAGAGCAACATTCGCCGCTGGATCATCGAGAACGACTGGCTCGAGGCCATCGTTGCTTTGCCTCCCAACATGTTCTACAACACGGGCATCGCCACCTATATCTGGGTGCTCACGAACAGGAAGCCCGAGCACCGCAAAGGCTGCGTGCAGCTCATCGATGCCACGCAGTGGTACAAGCCCCTGCGCAAGAACCTGGGCAAGAAGAACTGCGAGCTGTCCGAAGAGGACATCCATCGCATTGTTGATACCTTCCTCAAATTCGAGGAGACCGAGCAGTCCAAGATCTTCCCCAACGCCGCCTTTGGCTACTGGAAGGTGACGGTGGAGCGCCCATTGCGTCTCAAGGGCATTGACCCCGAGCGCGCTTGTAGTCCCAAGGAGATCAAGGCGCTTCGGGAAACGGCCGCGCGCGCCGACGACGCACCGCCGGTCATCAAGAAGATTCACAAACCCAGCACCGAGCCCGATCCGCTGCGCGGGCTGTTTGAGGCGACTATTCACGGCAAGCCACGGGTGGTGGAGTATGAACCCGACACGGAACTGCGCGACAGCGAGCAGATCCCATTCCTCGAATGCCCGGCCTGCCACCAGCCCGGCTACTTGCCGAGCCCGGAAGACCAGCGAAGGGCCATTGAGGCTTTCTTAAGCCGTGAAGTCCTGCCCTACGCGCCGGATGCCTGGTACGACCCGGCGAGCGTCAAGGTCGGCTACGAGATCAATTTCAACCGCTATTTTTACAAGCCGAAAGCCCAGCGGCCGCTGGAAGAAATCCGCGCCGACCTGCTGGCGGTGGAGAAGGAGACGGCGGGGATGTTGGCGCAGATTTTAAGAGGACGAGAATAATGGCGACACAACGTTACTCTGTCACTCCGCACCCCATCGAAACCCTGCTGACCTGGGTGAAATCGGGCGAGATCGCCATCCCCGAGATTCAGCGGCCGTTCGTTTGGGACTCCACCAAGGTGCGCAACCTGATCGACTCTCTCTATCAGGGCTTTCCGGTGGGCTACCTGATCGCCTGGCGCAATCCCAACGTCAAACTCAAGGACGGTACCCTCTCAGTGGGAAAACGTATTCTCATCGACGGGCAGCAACGGGTGACGGCGCTGATGGCAGCCCTGCTTGGCCATGAGGTATTGAACAAGGATTATGAAACGGTGCGTATCCGCATCGCCTTCCACCCTGTCGAGGAGCGCTTCGAGGTCTACAACCCTGCCATTGCCAAAAACATGGCATGGATTCCTGACATCAGCCACCTGTTTGCACCCGATGCCTATTTGGGTGATTTTGTTGACCAGTACGTGGAGCGCAACCCTGGAACCGACCGAAAGCAAATTGGCCGGGTGCTTGAACGTTTGAGAAAGATCGTCAACAACCATATCGGTCTAATCGAGCTCGCGGAGGATCTCGATATCGAGACGGTGACCGAGATCTTCATCCGCGTGAATTCGGCGGGAGTGGAGCTTTCCCAAGCCGACTTCGCCATGTCCAAGATTGCCGTCAACGAAAAATACGGCGGCAACCTGCTGCGCAAAGCCATTGACTACTTCTGCCACATGGCCGTTGCTCCAGAATTCGCCTCGAAGATCGAGAAAGTTGACTCAGTGTTTACAAAGTCTGAGTTTTGGTCTGCCATGCGCTGGCTCAAGGACGTCAACGACGACCTCTACGACCCCACCTATACGGATGTGCTGCGCGCAGCGTTCACCTTCGAGTTCGGCCGCGGCAAGCTACAGGATCTGGTAGCCCTACTTTCTGGGCGAAATTTTGAAACGAAGCAATACGAAGAATCCATCGCAGAGGAATCTTTTGCCAAACTGAAATCGGGCATCCTCGCCTTTATGGACAAAACCCACTTCGATCGCCTCACCATGATCCTGCGGTCGGCCGGTTTTGTCACCAGCGACCTTGTCACCTCCCGCAACGCGGTCAATTTTGCTTACATTGTCTACCTGCGCGGCAGGCGCGATGGTCTCCCGGCCGAAGAGATCGAGCGGATCGTGCGGCGCTGGTATACGATGACCGTCCTCACGGGGCGCTACACGGGAAGCCCCGAGACGGCTTTCGACCTCGACATCCGCCAGATCGAGGCGCAAGGGCTGCGAAATTACGCCGAATCCGTCATCGCTACCAGCCTGCCGGACACCTTCTGGACCGGAATGCTGCCTCAGCTCATGGATACCTCTTCGGCCCAGTCACCCTATTTCATCGCTTATCTGGCTGCCCAGGCGCGGCTTGGCGACAAGGGCTTTCTCTCGAGGGACATCACCGTCCGCGACCTCCTGCTCAACCGCGGCGACAAGCACCACATCTTCCCGCGCCGTTACCTCCAGCAGCAAGGACTAAACCGCGGCCGCTACAACCAGATCGCCAACTTCGTCATGGCGCAAAGCGAAATCAACATCGCCATCGGCGACAAAGCACCGGAGGTTTACTTCAAGGAGATCGCCGAGCAGGTGAACGGCGGCACCAAGCGCTACGGCGGCATCACCGATCCGGATGCCCTGCGGCAAAACTTCGAGGAAAACTGCCTACCCAAAAGCCTGCTTAGCAGCCAGGTGCCGGACTACGAAACGTTCCTGGTTGAACGGCGTCGGCTTATGGCCCTTCGCATCAAACGGTGGTTCGAGGTGCTCGGATGATGGACGGACTCAAACCCTACCCCGCCTACAAAGACTCCGGCGTGCAGTGGTTGGGAAAGGTGCCGGAGCATTGGGAGGTGCGACGGCTTAAGAACGCTGCCCAGGTGATCATGGGACAGTCTCCATCCTCCAATGACTGCAGCGTAGAGAGAATCGGGCTTCCATTCCTCCAAGGGTGCGCAGAGTTCGGGGTCGAGTATCCGCAGCCAAAACAGTTCTGCAAATCAGCTCCTAAGGTGAGCCCGGTTGGGGCTGTTCTCATGTCGGTTCGCGCCCCAGTCGGTCGCCTGAATACTGCAGATCAGGAATATGGTATTGGAAGGGGACTCTGCGCGATTGTCCCGTTTCCGCGTTTACTCCACCAGCGCTTCATCCGATTCGGTGTGACTGTATGCCTGGATAGGCTCGCAGTGCTTTCAACAGGATCAACTTACGACGCAGTTAGTGTGGCCGATGTCACCGGTCTGCGCATTCCCCTTCCCCTCTCCCCGAACAAACCGCCATCGTTCGCTTCCTCGATTACGTGGACCGGCGGATACGGCAATACATCCGCGCCAAGCAAAAGCTGATCAAGCTGCTCGAGGAGTACAAGCAGGCCCTTATCCACCAGGCCGTCACTGGAAAAATAGACGTCCGCAGCAGCCAGCCCTACCCCGCCTACAAGGACTCCGGCGTGGAGTGGCTGGGAGAGGTGCCGGAGCATTGGGAGGTGCGAAGGTTGAAGAGTCTTTCGGTTGTCCGGCGCGGAGCATCTCCTCGACCAATTGATGATCCAAAGTATTTCGACCCAGAAGGTGAGTATGCGTGGGTTCGCATCGCTGATGTTACGGCAAGCAACCGGTACCTTATAAGAACGACTCAGCGGCTGTCGGCAATCGGTCATTCGCTAAGCGTTCGGTTGGAACCAGGATCACTTTTTCTAAGTATTGCGGGATCCGTTGGTAAACCGATCATCACGAAAGTCAAGTGCTGCATACATGATGGATTTGTGTACTTCCCTTTCTTCAAGGGAAATGCCGAATACCTGATGCGTATCTTTGAGTCGGGCGCGATGTTCAGCGGCTTAGGGAAACTTGGTACGCAATTGAACTTAAATACTGATACGGTTGGCGCAATCCAGGTCGCTTGGCCCCCCGCTGATGAACAAACCGCCATCGTCGAGTACCTCGACGCCCAGACGGCCAAGATCGACACCGCCATTGCCGCCGCTCGCCGCGAAATCGAACTTCTGCGCGAATACCGTACCCGCCTCATCGCCGATGTGGTCACCGGCAAGCTCGATGTGCGCGAGGTGGCGGCACGGTTGCCGGAGGAGCCGCCTGAGGAGAAGGCTGAGTTGATGGACACGGACGAGATAGCCGAAGGTGAGGCGACAAATGATGATGCCGCCGCAGAAGCTCTCTCTGAGGAGGAAGTTGAACCATGAAACCCACCGACACCAGCGAAGCCGGCCTTGAAACGCTCATTTGCCGGGCGCTCACTGGCAGTGACTGCGTACCCCGACCTGCTGGCACTCAAGCGTCCGTTGCCGAGACGCCGGCACCCTACGGTGGCGTGGGTTGGCTCCCCGGCGATCCGGCCGACTATGACCGCGAATACTGCGTCGATCTGGTTCAGCTCGCGGCCTTTCTGCACTCGACGCAACCTGAGGTCGCCGAAGCGCTCGATCTGGATAACGACAGCCCCACGCGGCGCAAGTTTCTGGCGCGGCTCCAGGGCGAGGTGAGCAAGCGCGGGGTGGTGGACGTATTGCGCAACGGCATCCAGCACGGGCCTTACCGCATTGAGCTCTTCTACGGCACGCCTTCCCCCGGAAACGAGCAAGCTCGGGCGCTCTATGAGCAGAACCGCTTCACCGTCACGCGCCAGCTCCGCTACAGCCGCGACGAGACGCAGCGGTCGCTGGATCTTGTGCTCTTTATCAACGGCCTGCCGGTTTTTACTTTCGAGCTCAAGAACCGGCTGACCAAACAGACGGTGCATGACGCCATCGAGCAGTACAAGCGTGACCGCAACCCGTGCGAAAAGCTCTTCGAGCTGGGCCGCTGCGTGGCGCACTTCGCCGTGGACGAAAACGAGGTATGGTTCTGCACCCACCTTCAGGGCAAGGCGTCGTGGTTTCTGCCTTTCAACAAGGGATATAACGACGGCGCGGGCAATCCTCCCAATCCGCAGGGGCTCAAGACCGATTACCTGTGGCGGGAGATACTCACCCGTGAGAGCCTGACCGACATCCTCGAAAACTACGCTCAAATCGTTGAGGAGAAAAACACCAAGACCGGCAAGAAACGGCGACGTCAGATCTTCCCCCGCTATCACCAACTCGACGTGGTGCGCAAACTCTTGGCGGACGCGGCGGCGCACGGCGTGGGCCGGCGCTACCTCATCCAGCATTCCGCAGGCAGCGGCAAGTCCAACTCCATCGCCTGGCTGGCCCACCAGCTGATTGGTCTCGCAAGGGACGGCAGTCCTGTTTTCGATTCCATTATCGTGGTGACCGATCGGCGCATCCTGGATCAGCAGATCCGGGACACGGTCAAGCAGTTTGCCCAGGTGAGCGCCACGGTGGGGCACGCCGAGCATTCCGGCGACCTGCGGCGCTTCATCGAGGGCGGCAAGAAGATCATCATCACGACGCTTCAGAAGTTCCCGTTCATCCTCGACGAAATCGGCAACGAGCACCGCGGGCGCCGTTTTGCGATCATCATCGACGAGGCGCATTCGAGCCAGGGTGGCCGCACCTCGGCCAAGATGAGCGTGGCCTTGTCGGAGGCCGGTGCAGAGGACGAAGACGAGACCTTCGAAGACCAGATCAACCGGCTAATGGAGGCCCGAAAGCTTTTGCCGAACGCCAGCTACTTCGCCTTCACCGCAACCCCTAAGAACAAAACGTTGGAGATGTTTGGTGAACCCGACCCGCAGCCCGACGGCACGGTTAAACACAGGCCGTTTCATAGCTACACCATGAAACAGGCCATTCAGGAAGGGTTCATCCTGGATGTGCTGGCCCACTATACACCGGTCAAGAGCTACAATAAGCTCATCAAGACCATCGAGGACGACCCCGAGTTCGACGTCAAAAAGGCGCAGAAGAAGCTGCGCCGCTTTGTCGAGAATCACGAGTACGCCATCCGGCTCAAGGCCGAGATCATGGTGGACCACTTTCATGAGCAGGCGATCGCCAAGGGCAAGATCGGCGGCCAGGCGAGAGCCATGGTGGTGACCGGCAGCATCGAGCGAGCTATTCAGTACTTCCATGCCTTTAAGGCGTACCTTGCCGAGCGCAAAAGCCCCTATTGGGCGATTGTGGCCTTCTCGGGTGAGCACGAGTATGGCGGTCAACGGGTCACCGAGGCCAGCCTTAACGGCTTTCCCTCGGCCCAGATACCCGACCGGATCCGGGAGGACCCGTATCGCTTTTTGATCTGCGCCGACAAGTTCCAGACCGGCTATGACGAGCCGCTCCTACACACAATGTACGTGGACAAGGTGCTCTCCGGGGTCAAGGCGGTGCAGACACTTTCACGCCTCAATCGCGCCCACCCCCAGAAGCACGACACCTTCGTCCTCGATTTCGTCAACGACCCGGAGACGATCCGGAAGGCCTTCGAGCCCTACTACCGGACGACCATCCTCGCCGATGAGACCGACCCGAACAAGCTGCACGACCTCAAGGCCGACCTTGACGGCTACCAGGTGTACGCGCCAGAGCAAGTTGAGGAACTGGTGCGGCTCTACCTGAGCGGGGCCGACCGCGACCAACTCGACCCGATCCTCGACGCCTGCGTCGCCATCTACATAGAGCATCTCGACGAAGACAGTCAAGTTGACTTCAAGAGCAAAGCTAAGGCGTTTCTGCGAACCTATAACTTTCTGTCTTCAATCCTCCACTACACCAACGCCGAGTGGGAGACGCTATCGATCTTCCTCAATTTCCTGGTACCCAAGCTGCCAGCGCCGCAAGAGGAAGATCTCTCGAAAGGCATCCTCGAGGCGATCGACATGGACAGCTACCGGGTCGAAAAGCAGGCGAGCATGAAAATCGCGCTTCCCGATACGGATGCCGAGATCGAACCGGTGCCCGCTGTGGGTGGTGGACACAAGCCCGAACCGGAGCTCGACCGTCTCTCGAACATCATTAAGGCTTTTAACGATCAGTTCGGCAACATACCCTGGACCGACGCCGATCGGGTGTGCAAACTGATCACCAAGGAGATTCCTGCACGCGTAGCGGCCGACACCGCGTACCAGAACGCAATAAAAAATTCAGACAAACAGAACGCGCGTATCGAGCACGACAAGGCCCTCGTTCGGGTGATGACCGCGCTGCTCAAGGACGACACCGAGCTGTTTAAGCAGTTCAGCGACAACGAGTCATTCCGTCGCTGGCTGAACGATACGGTATTCGCTCTGACTTACAGCGAAGCTGGCAGCACGGGATAGCCAGTACGACTTCATCAATGACTTAACCCGGCCGTCGTGGGACGATAAGGCTCGCTTCTAAACGCACCTGGTGATCAGATGTCACATCTGCGTTGAGGTTACAAGCGTCTGCATCCGTGCATCACACGCCTGAGAGCAACCTGTACCTCTCCGGAGGCTCTGCGAGCGGATATGGGTCGCCCTCGAGGCCAACGCTCCTGCTCCTGTCCACTATCCCATCGCTGATGCTATCATCCGGCCTCATCGAATAAAACGGTGCGCGGGGGACATATCGCAATGAATCCGCATTTGATGGACATAGTAAAAGGCATTGCGATCGGCGATGCGCTGGGATCGAAAGGCGAATTCATGGGCAGACAGGAGGTCATCAGGGTTTACAGCGAGGCGAGAGCGAGGGGCGTCAACTGGACTGATGACACCGATATGTCGATATGCATGGTAAAGGCGGGCACAGATCCCGAGAAGATTGCAGCGAGCTTTGTCGATTGGATGCTATCCGGGCCCGGGCCAAAGGACATCGGAATCACGATCCTGGAGGCGCTTGAGATCAACCATCGTCACCTGAAGAGCCGTACTGGTTCGGAGGGTATCAGGTCTACAGGATGCATCCACATTTCGAGGCAAACCGGTCTCTCATGCGCAACGGCGTGGTCGCTGGAATGGTAGACTCGCTGGAGAAGGCATACAGGCTCAGTCGCAATACATAGATAATAAAATAAGTGCAGAGAGTGGGGTCAAACAGCCCATATGACCCATATTGTCACAGTCTCAGGAACTGCTCGTACTTTTCCCGCCTGGTCACGTCCGAGATGTGCGTATATCGCATGGTGGTGTGAACATCTGAATGCCTCATCAGCTCCTTGACTGTTACGACATCGCAGCCACGCTTCACCAGAAGGCTCCCGACGCTGCCCGCGAGAACACATGGACGCCACCCTGCTTCTCGATACCCGCGAGCTTCTTGTAGTACATGAACATCCCGTACACTCCACGACGCTCCCAGCGTTTTCCGAATTCAGTGTAGAAGAGCGGTCTGTGCCCGTTGATCAGGAGAAGTGGCCGGACTTCAAGGTAACGCCTGAGGGTCCTAGCGCAGTCATCGGTGATGTAGACCACTGCGTCCTCGCCACCCTTGCCACCCACGCACGAAGACTGTCAACGCCTTCAGATCCACATCAGAATCGTCCAGGTTGCACAGCTCACTGGCACGCAGGCCAGCATAAAACATGGTCTTCAGCATGGCAAGATGCTTTATGTTGCTGCACACACTGAATATCCTTGTGATATCCAGCTCATCAAAATAGTAAGGGATGGTGTTGTTAGGCTTGATGAACTTGAAGCTGACATGCTGTCCGAGCATCTCGTAGTATTTCCGTATCGAGAACTAGTAGTTGTTGATTGTGCTCCGTGATAGCCTCATGTCATGGAGGTGATCCCTGAAGCGTGCAAAATCATCTGCACTCGGTGAATCAGTTCCCGCAAATTCCAGGTACTTCTTCACATGCAGCACATACATGGGTATGGTGGACTGTCGAAGCCCAATTATCCTCCAGGTATCTCCTGTAACGCTTCAGTACAGGCATGAGACCTTCAGCATCACGCTCCCTTTTCCAGTTCACATCCAACCGCTGCTTTGGCATCCTGCATCATCCTTGAAGCAGCGAGCGTGAAAGAGAATCCTGTCTCCATGATAAAATTTTTCTGGGAGTTATAGATCGAAAATCGACATGCTAGAGTGCGGGGGACGGGATTCGAACCCGCGAACACCTACGTGACAGGGCCCTCAACCCTGCTCCTTTGACCTGGCTTGGAAACCCCCGCTCAGAATATGGGTTTTGATCGGCCTTTGCGCCGACCTTTAGGATAATTCTGCCAGCTTTGCGTCCAAATCCTCTGCCCTGACCTTGATCTCCTCTGCAGCTCTAGCCACAAGCTCCTTGGCCGACATGGCTCCACTGCTTTCGATTGAGAGCACGAATGAGTCCAGGACAGGCGTCAGCTTGATGCCTCCCGTCTCGCACGCATCGATGCAGAGCTTGCACAGAGAGCATTCCAGGATATTTGTAGCTTTCGCCCTGCCATCTTCTATGGAGAGCACATGCCTGGGACATACCTCGACGCATCTTCCACACCCATCGCAATCTCCGATCTCTATGCTGGGCAGATTCTTGTAGCCGCATAACGTTCCAGCCTGCCACTTTGTGTGATCCTTTCCCACGCGCTTCGTGGCGAACCCTTCGATCACAAGCTTCTCACCCTCGCCCAGGACGACTATTGGTATCCTGTCAAAGGCCGGCCTCACGCCCGGGTCGGCGAATTGGATGTCCTTTGAGTAGACCATGCCAGGACCCTCGGCAGATAGCATGAAATCCACCCTGCAGCCTG
>CAZERK010000067.1:11045-11433 GCA_964514515.1 uncultured Planctomycetaceae bacterium | reverse complement strand
CGGGACGTCACGTTTGAAGGCAAGGCCGCGACGGATATCGAGCAGCACACCGCGCCAGGCGAAGGCGCGGATTTCGATCCCGACGTCGATCCGACCGGCAAGATGCTCGTGTTCGCGTCGACGCGGCATTCGCATTACAGCCATCTGTACGTGAAGAGCATCGGCGGGGCGGTCATCACGCAGATCACGGATGAACATGCCAACGACGTGCAGCCGACGTTCTGTCCGCTCGGCGAGCGAATCGCGTTCGCCAGCGACCGCGGCGGCGACTGGAACATCTGGATCGTGGATACCAAGGGCGGGAACCCGACGCAGATCACGAACACGCCTGCGCCGGAGCTGCACCCGAGCTGGTCGCCGGACGGAAAGCGACTGGTCTGCTGCCGGC
>CAZERK010000067.1:7914-11035 GCA_964514515.1 uncultured Planctomycetaceae bacterium | reverse complement strand
TGAACGAAGACGAGAATGGCGGCGAGCTGTGGGTTCTGGATTTGGAGAATCCGGGCGTCAAACGGCTCATCGGCGAGGGCTTGTTCCCGGAATGGTCGCCGACCGGCGATCGGATCGTGTACCAGCGGGCCCGTGAGCGAGGCAGCCGATGGTTCAGCATCTGGACGATCGAGCTTCGTGACGACGAGGTGCTGTATCCGACGGAAGTCGCCAGCAGTCCTAGCGCAGCCTATATCTCGCCCGCGTGGTCGGCCGACGGGACGCAGATCGCGTTTACGGCGGTGTCGCCCGTTCGCGACCAGGTTGATGGTCAGGAAATCCTGCGGATCAGCGGGGCGGGACGGTCGGACGTCGTTGTCGTGGACGCCTCCGGACGGGGGCTCCAACGCCTGACGGACGGGCGAGGCGAGAACTACGCACCGTCCTGGGCGATTGACGGCCGCATCTTCTTCACGGCGAAGCTTCGCAGCAGCGAGACGATTTGGAGCATCCGGCCGTTTCGGCCGCCTGTCTTCGACGAGCCGACGGTGACGACCGGGAACAGAAGAGCGGCCCAGGTCGGCGACGCGGAGATGGAGCCGTAGGGGACGTCGGTGCGCGTTCGGCGTCGAACGAGCGAGGAGCAGGTGCCGTGCGTATGACGCAGACGACGAGGCTGATGTTCGCCGCGACGATCCTGGGCGCGGGCCTCGTGTCCGGCTGCGGGCCGAAGAAGGACGCGGCCGCGCAGGGCAATCCGTTCGAGGGCGTCTCGATGGTCGCCGTCGCGCCGGTACTGAACTTCAGCGGCGACTTCAGCGTGGACCCGATCAAGGCGGCGGATTTGCTGGCCTCGGAGTTGGCGCAGGTCGAGGGCTGGTCGGTGCTGCCCGTGAATCGGGTGGTCGCCGCGATGGCCCGAGAAGGCAAGGCGCAAATCGAGTCTCCGTCGCACGCCTTGGCGGTCGCCGAGGCCGTCGGGGCGCACGCGATCATCGTCGCGGGAATTACCGAGTACGACGCCTACACGCCGGTGGTCGGCGTGGTCATGCAGATGTACGTCGTGCCGCGGCACGGCCCGGCGGTTCTGGATGCCGTGGCGGCTTCGAGGATGGCGCGGCCGCTGGCCATTGTCGAGATGGCCGACGCATCGAAGCCGTGCGCCCAGGTCCAGAAGGTCTACAACGGGACGCACAAGGCGATTGCCCAGGCGGTCCGCAGTTATGCCAAGCCTCGCAGCGACGACGCGAATCCGCTCGGCTGGCAGCAATACTTGAAAGTGCAGTCTCTTTATCTCCGATTTTGCTGGCATGACGCCGTTGAGCGATTGATGAACCAGGAACGGACCCGGCAGATGGTGGCGGACGCCGGTGATAGGGAGCCTTCGCGATGAAGGAAACGATCCGACAATTGTCTCTTGTCAAGGGCCGGCACCGATATCTGTTCCGATATCGTCCGGGAAACGAGGCCGAGGTCATCAACGCGTTTGCGACCTTGGCCAGCGACGGCCGGACGGACTTCGACTGGTTCGACGCCGCCGTTCTCAGTTATCAAATGGGACGACGATTGGAGCTGGAGTTAGATGAACTCAGGGCATGAAAAGCCCGATACAGAACCAGCCTGGCGCGGACGACCCGTCCGCGCCGGCGAAAGCGCCCTGGGGGTCTGTGATCCACAGGACGGGCGCGAGTAGCGAAAAAAGGTGGGCGGACCGCGGAGCATGCCCTAGCTGGGCTGCAAGAAGGAATTATGGAAGACATCGCCGATAAGAGTCCCGCGATCATGAGTCAAGAACATCCGCTTGTCACGGACTTTCTGAACTACCTGCGGTTCGAGCGACATTTCTCGCCGCACACAGGCAAGTGCTATTCCGCGGACTTGTACCAGTTCACCCAATTCCTGTTGGGTGGGCCGGAGGCTGCGGCCCACGCGTCCTATCCCGCGCGTGCGAGCGCGGGCGGCGGGCCTCGAACGCCGAGCCTTCCCGGCGGCCCCGGCGCGGCGTTGGCGATGGCGCCGACCGCGACGGCCGTTCAGGCGGACAGCGAGGTCGTTCGCAAGAAGCTGTTGGAGGTGGATGCGAATCAAATCCGGTCGTTCTTGAACTTCCTGCACGAGCGGGAGTATTCCAAGGCGACGGCGGCTCGCAAGCTGGCCACGCTCCGCAGTTTCTACAAGTTCTGCCTGCGGCGGAGCTACGTCGCCGCGAATCCGGTGGCGACGATCCGGACGCCGAAGCAGGAGAAGCGCCTGCCCAAGTTCCTGGAAGTCGAACAGGTGCAGAAGCTCCTGTCCACGCCGGAAGACTCGACGCTGTTGGGCGCCCGCGATCGTGCCATGCTCGAGACGCTCTACTCGACCGGCGTGCGCGTCAGCGAGCTCGTGGCCTTGAACATCGGCGACGTGGACACGGCCGGCGAATGCCTCCGCATCCGCGGCAAGGGCCGCAAGGAACGCGTGTCGCCGATCGGGCCGACGGCCCTGGCGGCCATCCGCAAATACCTGGACATGCGGGCGAGCGATCCGCGAAGCTCGACGTTCGATCCGTCGCCGCTGTTCGTCAACAAGCACGGGCAACGGCTCAGCACGCGAAGCGTCCGCCGCAAGCTCGACAAGTACCTGTTGATGTGCGGCCTCGATCCGTCGATCAGCCCGCACACACTGCGGCACACGTTCGCGACGCACATGCTGAACAACGGGGCGGACTTGCGAAGCGTGCAGGAGTTGCTGGGCCATCAGTCGATCAGCACCACGCAGGTCTATACGCACGTGACGACGGCCCAACTGAAGAAGAGCTACGACGAGAGCCATCCTCGATCGTGAGGACGGCCGCGAATCAAGCGTGATCGCCAGGACTCAAACGGGCGGGTGTTGCGACGGAACCAGTCGCGGCCCCGCCCGTCTAATTGCGCCCGGAGCGCCCGAGTCCTGAGAGCCGCTCTGGCATTTCACGGTTGCGTGCGGCTTCGTGCCAGGTAGCGGCCGAGCTCCTGCTCGGGCGGAGCATTGAGAAGACGGCCGATCGGCCGCTAGGGACGCGTGCAACCGTGAACTGCCATAGCTTCGGCCGGCGGGTAGCTGCCAAGCGAGCGACGCTTCTCCTTGGCCGGGCAACCGTGCGGACGATTCAATCGGGATTCGG
>CAZERK010000067.1:0-7904 GCA_964514515.1 uncultured Planctomycetaceae bacterium | reverse complement strand
TCAACTCGACCTCGCCCACCGGCTCGCGCAGTTGCTGGGCAATCTGAAGCGGTGACAGGCCGGAATCGGCCAGTTCGTGGATTCGATGTCTTCTGAGGTCTTCTTCGTCCAGGGGCGCTGGCGGTCCCGCGGTTCGTCCGTTCAGACCGGCTTGCCCCACGTCTTGTAGCGGAGGTCCTGCAAACGACGAACGCGTGGCGCCCGGCTGCGAAAGATCGGAAGGCAGCGTGCTGCTGTCGGTCGGCAAGGACGGGTTGCTGTCAGGCCGAGACGACGGGACGCCGTCGAGACGCCGCGATTCTGTACTGGGCCGGACAGGGCCTTGCGAACCCGGTGCGTTTGCCACGGATTCGCCTGATCGTGCCGTCGTGTCGGCCTGTTCGCCGACTTGGGCGTCGCTGCCGTTTGCTGCGGTCCCGGCTGTGCGTTTGGCTTCGTCGATGAGAATCCGCATCGCGGCGATGCGACGGTCCGCGTCGGCGATCGACTGCTCCAGCTTTGCGAAGCGCGTTTCGATCTGGGCGTTGATCTTGCGGGCCATCTCTTCCAGCTCGACGAGCAGCCGTTCCATCTCCCGGTTGACGGCCGCGCTCTGCCCGACGGCCGAGTCGATCTCCCGCCGATATTGCTTTGGCGAGCCGTCCGCCGAGCGGCGTCGCCATCCCATGTTCGCCACGACGACCACGGCCAAGACAACCACCGCGAGCGACAACAACTGCTGACTGGAGAAGGCTTCCGCGATCGGGTTCATGGCTGACCTTCCGGCCGGGCGGAACGATACGCGTGCCGCACCTCTGCCATGACGGCGCCCAGACTGACGCCCCATCGCCGGGCGGCGGCGGCGCAGTCCTCGTATTCTGGCGACGCCGAGATGACGTTCGCTCCCTGCAACCCCAGCTTCATCCGCACGAGTCCGTAGCGGGTCTCGACCTGTTCGGTCTTCCGCGACAGCTTCCGCCGGGCACAGACGTGCCGTCGCACGCCGAGCGTTCCCGTTTCCGCGAGCATCACGTCCTCGCACGCCTGTCGGCGATCGAGGGGCGCCAACACGGTCAACAGGACGCCGGGACGGTTCTTCTTCATCGTGACGGCCGCGGTAAACACGTCCAACGCGCCGGCGGCGAACAGCGCCTCAAACGCATAGCCGATCTGCTCGCCCGTCGTATTGTCGAGATTCGTCTCCAACACGACGACCTCGTCGGCCTCCTCCGAGGCTCCGCTCGCCTCGCCGATCAGGAGTCGCAGGAGATTCGGCCGCGCGCGGCCTTCGCGCGAGCCGGCCCCGCAACCGGTCGCCTTCAGGACCATCGGCGGGCACGGGCCGTAGGCGTCCGCGAGCGTCGTCAGGATGGCCGCCCCCGTCGGCGTCAGTAACTCGCCCGGCTCGTCGCAGTCGGCCAACGGAACGCCGACGAGAAGCTCCGCGGTCGCCGGCGCCGGAACGGGCAGCACGCCGTGCTCGCAGACGACGGTCCCGCTGCCGACCGGCAACGTCGAACAAACGACTCGATTCACGTCCAGCAGGTGCAGCCCAGCGACGCTGCCGACGACGTCTACGATGGCATCGACGGCCCCGACTTCGTGGAAATGCACCTTCTCCACGGCAATACCGTGTACCTTCGCCTCCGCTGCCGCCAGTCGATTGAAAACTTGCCGAGCACGTTGCTTGACGACGGGATCGAGGTTGGAGCGGTCGATGATCCGACAGATGTCGGCGAGATGGCGATGCCCATTCGGGCCGGTCGAGGCAATGTCGCCCTTCGTGGCGGCCATGCCGGTCTGCTGCACCTGTCGCACGGTCAGCTCATAATCGGACAGGCCGAGCTTGCCCAATTCCCCGCGCAAAGCCGCCTCGGACAAGCCCGCCGCGAGCAGCGCGCCGAGAAGCATGTCGCCGCTGGCGCCGCTGAAGCAATCGAAGTAGGCGATGCGCATGGCCGGCTCCCGTCCCCCGCACTGGAGTCGATCAATCGAATACAGGTGGGAAGGCTACGACAACGCCCCGCTCCTGGCAACCTCGCCTTCGACCGGCATCGCCACGGTCCTGCCTGCGGTTGCGTCCGTCTCCCCGATGCCGCTTTCGGCGATTGCCCTGCCTTGGAGAGAGCCAAGTCCGCAACGCGGTTGTATCAGCCGCCTGAATATGCGATGATATTGTTCTCGCACATATGGATGAACGGAGGAGGGTTCCGCTGACCATTTGTTTGCTACGTTGACGTGGCATGAGGGGACTGGCTCCGAGTGGAGGCCGGCTGGCGTTCCCGAAACAGCCTCCGCGACGCGCCCGTTCCGTATTGCCTGCTGATTGCCTGTCATCCCGGTCTGCGAGGCCCGTGCGACTTGCAGCACAACTAAGGAGCTTCCATGTCAACGCGTATCGCTGTCATCGCCGTTCTTTTGACTTCGCTGTTTCTGTTGGGGGGCTCGACGTGCGGGACGAGCGGCCTGCCGTTGGCGTTCGCCGCGTGGCCCAATCCGATCGAGTTCCTCATCCCCGGCGAGAAGATATTCCTGACGATCGAGGCCAACGAGGGGACGATCGGAGACTGGTCGGTCAGCACCGCCGCGGCCTGGATCCTCATGGATCCCACGAGCGGCACGGGCAACGGCCGCGTCGAGGTGCAGGTTGACCGCAACTCGCTCGCGCCGGGGGAGCACACCGACGTAATCCAGGTCGTGACCAGCCTCGGCACGACGACCGTGACCGTGAAGGTGACCATCCCGCAGGGGACGGGCCTGACCGGCGAGATTGCGTTTGCCAGCGACCGGGACGGCAACTGGAACATCTACAAGATGAACGTGAACGACAAGTCCGTCCAGCGCTTGACGAGCAGCACCGCCGACGACATCGCGCCGTTCTACTCGCCCGACGGCAGCTACATCTACTTCGCGACGGATCGCGCGGGGAACTATGACATCTACCGCATGTCCTCCGATACGGGCGGCGGCAGCCCCGTCATCGCCGACGCGGCCGACGATCGCTTCCCCAGCATCTCGCCTGACGGGCAGAAGATCGCCTTCATCCGGCGCGAGGCCGGGACCGACGAACGCATCCTGTACGTCGCCGCCATCAACGGCGGCGCCGTGACGCGGATGAAGAACAACCAGACGCTCGGCTTCACCGGATCGAGCATCACGTATCCGATGAACGAGATGCACCTCGGCGACAGCCGGCCGGCCTGGTCGCACGACGGCAGCAAGATTTACGTGTCCTACTGGGTCGCGCCGCAGCCGACGCCCACGCAGCGGGCGCGCGACGTCGCCGAGTTCAGCTCGACGGACCCCAACGCCAATATCCGCGGGATTCGGCTGAACAACGGCGTCGGCGGCGACTGGGATTCGTGGAACGACGTCTCGCCGGACGGGACGAAGCTCGCCGGCGCCGGCGATCCTCGGATTTACGTCGTGAACTTCGACGGCAGCCTCCTCGATCCGATTCTCCCGACGGATAGCGACGATGATTGCGCGCCAAAATGGTCGCCGGACGGGCTGCACATCGTTTATGCCCCTGATACAACCGGGACTAACCGCGAGATTTGGGTCGTCGACACGTTCGCGACACGCGGCCAGTATCTGCAAGTCCAGTTGACCGATGATCCCGCGCAGGACCAGACGCCGGTCTGGCGCCCGCAGTAGCGTCCGCGCGGCGTCTGCGCACGCGCGGTTCGGGGAGCAAACCACGAAAGGAGGGGCGTCTGCCATCGCGCGGTTGCCAAGCGTGCAGCAGACCGCCTTCGAGCCTGCACAGATCGTCCCCGAGACGCACGCAGACCCGCGCCGGCGGCGAGAGATCGAAGCGTCTTACTCGAAGCGCGTCTGCTTCTGTCGGGCGGGGCTGCCGTAGCGCGTGCCCTCTCCGCTGATGCGCCGGGCGTAGGGCAGGGCGGCCTCTTCGACGGGGCTGGGATGGCGCAGCTCGGCGAGGTTGGCATCGACGCGCGTACGGATGTGGCGGACCGCCTCGTCGACGTCATCCGTAACCAGGAACAAGTCAAGGTCCTCCGGCGAGATCGTGTGATGGTCGTGCAGCAGGTTCTGGCGCATCACGTCCACGAGCGGCGTCCAGAACCCCGATCCAAACAGGACGCCGGGGTAAGACGGGCTCTTGCCGGTCTGGATGAGCGTCATCGTCTCGAAGAACTCGTCCAGCGTGCCGAAGCCGCCGGGGAAGCACACCATCCCCATGCAGTACTTCACGAAGATGACCTTGCGAACGAAGAAATAATGGAACTCCAGGCTGATGTTTTGGTAGGGGTTGGCTTCCTGTTCCTGCGGCAGAGAGATGTTGAGCCCGACCGACAGGCCCTTCGCCTCGAAGGCGCCCTTGTTGGCCGCCTCCATGATGCCGGGACCGCCGCCCGTGATGACGGCGAAGCCGTGGTTGACGAGTTCCGTGCCGAGCCGCTCGGCGGCCTGGTAGGCAGGCATGTCGGGCGTCGTTCGGGCGGAGCCGAACACGCAGATGGCCTGACCGACCTGGCTCATCGTCTCGAAGCCATCGACGAACTCCGCCATGATGCGGAACAACCGCCAGGTCTCCTGTGAGGGATCGCGATAGAACGCCTTGTTCTCTGCCATTGTTGATCTCCTCAGGTTAGGATTCCCCGGATCGGAGCGTCGTATACTAGGCGCGGGCCGCGCGACCGACAAGCTGAAGCGAGGCTGGCATTGAAGTAGGGGGCCGTCGCAGTTTGGGCGGAAAGTAGCGGCCGATGTCCTCGTTGGCCGCTGCGGCGAAGCGTGCTGCGGTCCTGGATAGGGCCGACCAGGAGGTTGGCCGCTACCACCTGTTGCCGGCGCCCGGGCCGTTATGGCGCGATCTGCGGCCGGGAGAGGGGTACGTCCCGATCGGCTTCGGATCCCATGAAAGGAGACCTCGGAATGTCGCGACGGCGGCGAGTCTGGATGGCGTTCTCGGCGTTTGTGCTCGTGACGGGCTGCGTCGCCCAATTGCGAGCATCGCAGAACGACGCCCCGATGTTCTGGCCCAAGGAGGCTGCGGGGGGCGACGAGGTCCTGGCGCGCGAGCCGGCGGCGACGGCGGGCGCGGACGCATGGACGCTGCGAGCGTGGACGCTCAGCCGGTACCGATCGGATGCCAAGCTCGCGGCGGAGGCGGCGGCCAAGGCGCTGGCTGTCGAGCCCGAGCATTATCGAGCGAACGAGATCGCCGGCATGTTGGCTCAGAACCGAGGGGATTATGACGAGGCGTTCGAGCATTATCTGAAGCTCGTCGGCGATGGTCGGCCGGAATCCGTGTTGTACATGGACCGTATGAACGCGTTGAATCTCACGCGCGCGCAGCGCGACACGCTGATGCACAAGCTGGAAGCGACGGTCGCGGACGAGAAGACGAACGAGGTGCATCGAGCCTGTGTGCGGCGACGGCTGGCGGCGATGCACGTCGATCGAGGCGCGTTGGAGGAGGCGGCGAAGCAGACCGCGGCGCTGGCGATGCACGTCGATTGGATGGTGATCGGGCCGTTCAACAACGAGGAGAACGCGGGCTTCAATCAGGCGTACGGCCCCGAGACGGAAATCGACTATGCGAAGAGCTACCAGGGCCGAGACCGTGACGTGAGTTGGGAGCGGCTGCGACACGTCGGTCGGGACGGCGAGGTGGACTTCGATGCCGTGATGTACCCGAACGCGCAGGTGCTGGCCTATGCCCTGACGTTCATCCACGTCGACCAGGACCGTGACGTCGTGCTGCGGTTCGGGGCCGGCAACGCCGTGAAGCTGTGGGTCAACGACCGACTGCTGTTGAGCAGCGACGAGGACGTGGCGTTTGCCGCCGATCAGTACGAAGCCCCCTGTCGACTGCGGGCCGGCTGGAACAAGGTGCTGTTCAAGGTCTGCGAACGGGCGGACGAATGGAAGCTGGCGGTGCGATTTGCGGAGCCGGACGGCCGTCCGATCAAGTTGAAGACCGATGCCCAGCCGGGACAAGTTCTGACGGTGCGCGATACGCCGCGCGAAGAAGCGACGGCGGAGTTCGATTACGCTCGTGGCGTGCAGGCGCACTTCCTGCGGATGCAGGAACAAGATCCGCTCGATCCGGCGGCGGCGTTCTACCTGGGCCGTGCCCAGGGCCTGACGCACCGCAAGACGCAGGCGGTCAAGGCGTTTGAGACGCTGGTCTCCCTGAACGGTCAATGCGCCGACCATCACGCCTTGTTGGCGAAGAGCTGCCTGGCGGATGAGCGGCCCGAGAAGGCCCTGGTCGAGATGAAGGAGGCTGTCACGCTTGAGCCGGAGCACGTCGAATGCTTGGCGGACCTCGGGCAGTTTTATCGCGGCAGGAACCTGTTCGAGAAGGCCCTGTCAACCTTGCGCCGGGCCGCGGAACTGAAGCCGAACTGGCCCGACGCCCAGTACTACTTGCTGGAGTTGTACTCGGACAAGGACTGGGAGGAGCACGTTTGGCGGCAGGCGCGCTGGCTGCTGGCGGAACGTCCCGACGTGGGCTGGGTACTGGAGGCCTATGCAGACCGCTGTCTGAGCCGCGGGTATCGCGAACAGGCGAAGGAAACCTACGAGCGGTTGCTGGCTCAGGAATACGACAACGTGTCAGCCCGGCGGGCGCTGCTCACGATGGCGGTGGAGCAACTGCGCCCGGAGGGCGCGCTTGAGCAGTACTCGATCTTGCTGCGGCTTCAACCGCTGTCCGTATTCTCGCGGTTGGAGAAGGCCGACATGCTCATGCAATGCGAACGTTACGAGGAGGCGCTGGAGGAATGCCGGGCGGTTCTCGACATCTGCGGGGCGAACTTCCGGGCGCACAAGCTGATGGCGTCGATCTATCAGCGGACGGGGCGCGACGACGAGGCGATGGCGGCCTGGCGGGAGGCGCTCAAGTACGAGCCTGACGACAAATGGCTGCGGGAGTACTTGGAGTTCCTCGAACCTGAGACGATCGCGGCGTTCGAGCGCTACGGCATCGGCGAAGAAGAGGCGGCGCGCATCGTGGCCAACCGGGGCGATCCGTCCGACTATCCCAAGGCGGACGCCGTGCGGCTACTGGACCATCTCGTGATCGAGTTGAACGAGGACGGGTCGTACACGTCGCTGATGCACCAGATCGTCCAAATCCTCAACGACAGCGGGCGCGAGCAGTACACGACGATGGACGCCGGCAGCTATCGGGCGAAGATCAAGCGGGCCGTGGTCATCCAGCCGGACGGCAGCGAGACGGAGGCCTCGCGCGTCAGCGGCGGCGACGTCGGGTTCGGGCAGTTGCAGCCGGGCAGCATCATCGAGATCAAGAGCCAGGACCGTGGATCGGCCAACGAATGGCTCAGCCGGCATTTCACGAAGGTCTTCCGGTTCCAGGGGATGACGCCGGCCGTTCGGTCGCAGTTCGTGCTGCTCGTGCCGAAGTCTCGGACGATTCGTTACAAGGTCCGCGGCGAGCGCGTGAAGCTGGAGCCGTCTGAATTCGAGGGCTGCGCCGTGTACGACTTCCGAGCGGATGACGAGCCGATGATCGAGCCGGAGAGCAATCGGCCGCCGCTGCGCGACATCGCGGACAGCGTGGCGGTCAGCACGATCGAGGATTGGGACGAAATCGCCCGCTGGGAATACTCGCTGGTCAAGGACCAGTTCGTCGCCGACGAGGCCGTGCGCGCCAAGACGGCGGAGTTGACGCAGGGACTGACGAAGCGGCGGGACAAGGTGCGGGCCTTGGCGAACTTTGTCATGCGAAAGGTGCAGTATCGGCAGGACTATGATCGGCCGATCATGGGCATGAAGCCGCACAAGGCGGGCAACGTGCTCGAAAAGGAGGTCGGAGACTGCAAGGACAAGGCGACGCTGCTGATCACGATGTTGCGGGAGGCGGGCATTCCGGCCCGTTACGTGACGCTTCGCATGCGGTCCTCCGGGCAACTCGTTCGTGAAATCCC
>CAZERK010000066.1:0-11436 GCA_964514515.1 uncultured Planctomycetaceae bacterium | reverse complement strand
TCGGTGGCTTCGAGCGGGTGGCTTACGGCGGTGTCGGGGGTGGGCAGGTCGCTGGACGTGCTGAGCCGACAGACCTCGAACGGCGTCCTGCGAGAGGTGCTGCAGGAGGTCCGCGGAGGTCTTTCCGGCGGCAAGACGCTCGCCGACGCGATGGCCGAGCACCCCAACGCATTCAATCCCCTGCACGTCTCGATGATCCGAGCGGGCGAGAAGGGCGGCTTTCTGGAGGACGTGCTCGTTCGGATTGCGATCTTCACGGAACGGCAGAACGAGCTGCGCAACAAGCTCATCGGCGCCACGATGTACCCGGCGATTCTGATGTGCGTGGGGACGTGCGTTATCATCTTTCTGCTGGTCAGCGTGGTGCCCAAGGTTCGGCAGTTCCTTCGGGGGGATCTGCCGTTCCTGACGCAGATGGTCTTTGCAGCGTGCGATTTTCTGAAGGCCAACGGCGTGTACGTCCTGGCCGGGGCCATCGTCTTCGTCCTCGTGCTGTTAGCGGTGTTTCGGAGCAAGGTCGGCCGGGAGGCCTTCGATCGCTTTCAGTTGAAAGCTCCGATGATGGGCAAGCTCGTGACGCTCGTTGCGATTTGCCGCTTCTGCAGAATCCTGGGCACGCTCCTGCACAACGGCGTGGCGATCCTCCAGGCCCTGAAAATCTCGCGGGATTCGGCGGGCAATAAGCTGCTGGTGGACGCCATCGAAGAGGCGACGGAGAGCGTCCGCAAGGGATCGTCGCTGGCGGCCCCCTTGGGCAAGAGCGGGCTGTTCCCGCTGGACATCATTGATATGATTGCGGTAGGAGAGGAGAGCAATAACCTGGAGAACGTCTTGGTGACGATCGCCGACTCGTACGAGGCCCGGACGAGCAGGAGCATCGACCTGGGGGTCCGCCTGCTGGAGCCGATCCTGCTGGTTATGATGGCCTCGATCGTGGCGGTGATCGCCGTGGCGCTGCTCTTGCCGATCCTGACGATGAGCAGCGGCGGCATTCGATAGGCGGATCCGGCGCGGCTGTTTTGCTGGAGAGGACGGCGACCGGATCGAGCGTTGCGGATTGCGGGCCGCGGCGGACCGACGGAGCCCTGGCAAGGGCCTGTTGAATGAGATCGCGGGCGATGGATGGTGATTCAAGTCAAGCGGTTTGAGGAGGCTTGCTTATGTTGATGAAACGGCGGACGGGTGTACGTCGCGGCAGTCGCAAGGGCTTTACGCTTCTTGAGATTCTGCTGGTTGTCGGTTTGTTGGCTCTGCTGGCGTCTTTCGCGATTCCCGCGTTGATCGGCCAAGGCGAGAAGGCGAAGCAGGACATGGTTCGCGCGGCCATCGGACCCAACGGATCGCTTTCGCAAGCGCTCGACATGTTCAAGTTCAATACCGGCGTCTACCCCGAAGAGCTCAAGTACTTGATGGAAAAGCCCAGCGACGACGACGTTGCCAAGAAATGGAACGGCCCATACTTGAAGGACGAGGCGGGCCTCATCGATCCTTGGGGCCGTGACTTCCAGTATCTGGCCGATGGCAAGCACAACGAGGGCGCCTACGACATGTGGAGTCTCGGGGCCGACGGCAAGGAAGGCACCGAAGACGACATCAACAACTGGAAAGATGACCGCCGATGAAACCGTCGCCCTTCGCGCGGCTTCCACGTAAGAGGCGCGGAAGCAGGGTGTCGCCCTTGTCCGTTGGTACGGACGCCCACGCGGGGGGAGCTTGCGCGCGCCGCCCGTCCCGGCGCGGTCATCGTGGGCGCAGCAAAGCGGGCTTCACGCTTGTGGAAATCCTGGTCATGCTCGGCGTGCTCGTGCTCCTGGCAGGCATCGCGTGGCCGGCGATGGAGAGCCAAATCCGGGCTTCGGAGTTGCCGGAGTCCGCCGACCGGATGCGCACCGTGCTGGCGATGACCCGGTGCGAAGCCATGATGCAGTACCGCCGTTTCCGCGTTCGCTTCGAGACAGAGGCCCAGCAGCCGATCGTCGAATGGGAGCCGGACCCCATCCGCCGACCGGGCGAGTTCGAGGTGACGACGGCGCCGTGGGCGGACGAACCGGTTCTACTGGCGGACGTTCAGGTTCACAAGATCGAGCTGGGGCGGCCGCTCTGGATGATGCCGCTTGCTCAGACCGACGATCCAGACGCCATCCTCCAAGAAATCGAGAAGGAGAAGGAACTGCGCAAGGAACAAGAGACCAAGCTGGGCTTCAGCGTGGATGGCGGATTGGCGGTCAGCAGCCAGGACGAGGAACTGGCGATCGATGAGAACCGTCCGATGATCGTCTTCGACGTGGATGGCTCCAGCGAATGGGCGACGCTTGTCGTGGCTCGCGTGGACCCTGGGGAAGAACTCATGGAGGACGATCCGCAAATCTGGGTTCTGCTGGACGGTCGGACGGGGTTGGCGAGCATCCGGGATCAGGTTACGGAGGAGCAGCTTTCGGATCCGGAGTTCTACGTTGAGCGAGAGAAGCTGGAACTGCCGGATACTGTTGACGTCGACGACCTCTCGTTTGACGTCACGACCGGCTTGCCGGGCACGGGAGACGACACGCTGGAATCGGCTCTTGGCGGGTTGACGGGCACGGGCGACAGCGGCGGCCAGCAGGACTTGTCAACGATCCTGGTGCCCCCTTCCAACATGCAATCAAAGCCGGAGGATGCGACCAGCATGTCCGCTACGGGGCAGTCTCCGGGTGCGCGATCGCCCGGCGGGTCGGGCGGGAGACGGGGACGTCCTGCATCGGGCCGGGATGCCAATTCGCAATTGAATGGTGAGTTGGCCGGAAGCGACTTGACGGAGCAGGAGAAGAGCAATATCCGACAGAACTTCCCACGTCGGCAAGGCCCGAGCAAGAAATAGACGTGGCAGCTGCGGCAGGTTGCGCCGAGCGGCGGCGCCAAAGCTCGGCGCGTACGATCGCACGACAAGCGGCAGCAATATCTGATCTGATAAACAGTCGACCGCCTCCGGCGGGAGAACGGCCGACGCAGCCCCATCTGGATTGACGCGACCGGCTTGAGAGGGCTTGAAGCCGGCGTCGATAGCTAAACCCAAGGCAATCGCGGTTTTAGGGGCCGTTGAAGACCTCGCCGTAGATGGTGCGCCGGCGGCTGCGATCTCGCAACGAACCTGTCCGCGCGTGCGACGATTGAGGCCCGGATGCATACAAGGGAGTCGGTGGCGGTTCGAGCGGCCGACCGCGTCGGCATTGCGGGGTTACTATGTCTGTTTCTGGGATGGACAGCTTGGAACCGAGCCTGGCTGCGAGGCCACATCGGGCGGCGCCTAGCGGGTGCAACATGAGCGCGACGATTCTGCGGTTCCGGACCCGGGCGGCGGCTCTGCTGGAGGTCGTGGTCTCGCTGAGCATCCTCATGGTGGCCATGGCCGTCGTGGGCGCGACCTTCCGGAACGGCTACCAGAACGCCGAGCTGACGGATCTGCTCACCCGATCCATGATGGAAACGGAGCGGCTGTTGGCGGAGATGGACGCCGGCCTGCTCGACATCAAGGAGCAGGAGCAATCCGGCTGGTTCGGCGACGAGGGGCCGCCAGGCATGTCCTGGAGGGTCGAGGTAACGCCCCACGAGAACATGCCGGACCTCCTGGACGTGGACATCCATATCTTTTTGGGTGATCCGGACGCCTCGGACGACGAGCACCGGCGGCTGCTGACGACGCGCGTCCAGCGACCTGAGCCTCGCGGGATCGACTTCGAGAAGGACTTCGGGCTGGATCAAGACCAGATTGACGCCCTGACGGACGCCATCCCCGGCGGAGCCGGCGTCTTTGACCCGCAGAACTTCGACCCCCGGTCGCTGGCCGCCTTGGATCTTGACCAGATCGTCGACCTGCTGCCGACGCTGATTCAAGCGTTCGGCGGGGGCTTCGTCGGCGGTGGTGAGCTGGATGGACTGATCCGTGCGGCGCAGACGGGCGACTTCTCGGCATTGCAGCAGCTTGGCGAACAGCTTGGCCAGACCGGACAGGCGTCGGAGGGGCAGGGCGGCCAGACCGGTCAAGGGAGGCAGACAGGTGGTTGACAGGGCTTCGCAGACAGCGGGGTGCACCGGGACGGCGTATCAGCGACGCAGCATGACGCTCGTTGAGTTGCTGCTCGCGCTGGGACTCGTCACGCTCGTCTGCGGCATGATGTTCGAGTTCTACAACGCCTGCCTGCGTTCGCGTGAGTTCGGCACGGAGCGGATGCTCGATTCGCAGCTTGCGCGCGTCGTCGTGATGAAGATCGCGGAGGAGGTTCGGGGTGCGAACGGGTTTGTCACGAGCGTCGGTCCCGGTATCACGGGCGACGACCGGATGATCACGATCCAGACGGTGGCAATGCCGGCGAAGAGCTTGTTCCTGCGGCGGTCGATCAAGGAGGCCCCGCCGCCGGCGGAATGCGACGTCCGACAGGTGCAGTACTACCTGGGCTACGACGAGGATGAGACGTTCACGTATCCGGACGGCAAGGAGGCGGCCGCTCCGCTCGGTCTGGTGAGACGGGAGATGCGGACGTTCTTCCAGGCGGCGATTCTGGAGAACAAGACTCAGTCGGTAGATCTGGACCTGCTCGCGCCCGAGATGCGATACGTGCGCTTTCGCTATTTTGACGGGATTGACTGGACTGACAGGTGGGAGATCGGCAAAGAGGTCGAGGGCAAGATGGGCAACTCGCTACCACAGGCGGTCGAGATCACCGTCGGGTACACGGCGTTGCCGCCCAAAGAGGAAGACGAGTTGGATCTCGAGGAGGACCCGGACCTGATTCCGTCGGTCCCGGAGCCGTACTCGCCGGAGACGTACACGGTCACCGTCCGGCTGCCGCAGGCGGACAGCTTCTTCGGATCGCGGTTCATGCGGGCGCAGCGGCGGTCGAGGCTGGGTCTGAGTTCGGGCGGTTCGTAGGGGGCGAGATGGTGACGAGCCAAGACAGGGTGGTTCGTGCTGTGTTGAACGTCGTGTCGCAGGCGAGCGGCGCGTCGCGACGGGGCTGCCGTCCGGCGTTCGCTTACGGCGCGCGTGCAGCGGCGGGGCCGGCGCGGACGGCCCGCGCGTTCGTTTTGGCGCAACGCAGCGGTCTGCGTGCTCGCGGCCTGATGCTGGTTGTCGTGCTGATCATGGTGGCGTTGCTTTCAATACTGGCGGCGAGCTACGCGTTCATGGTGAGGGCGAATCTCAACGGCGTGATCGCCGGCCACAACCGTTTTCAGGCTCGCATGGCGGCGGAGAGCGGCGTGCAGCGCGCGATCACGATCCTCCGACGAAACACCGACGATCCCGATTTCACGGAGGACGTCAAGGTCTGGTATGACAACCCCGAGGAGTACGAGGCTGGTCTGGTCGACGGGACCGAGGGGCAGGACACGCTCAGGGAGCGGCGGGAAGAGAACGCGACGTTCGATCCGCACGCCAATCCGGCTTGGCGTTTCAACCTGGTCGCGACGAATCTCGACGAGCCGGGAACGCTGCGCTACGGCCTCACGGACGAATGCGCGCGTCTGGATATCAATACTGCTGCGGAGGCTCAGCTCCGGTTGTTGTTTGAGACGGTGATCCCAGAGGACCAGGACCATCCGGTCGACATCGAGGTGCTGGTGGACTCGCTACTGGATTGGCGAGAGAGCGGTGAGTCGCCTCGGCCGAAGGGGGCGAAGTCCGCCTACTACCGGGCGCTCGATCCGCCGTATCAGTGCAAGGGCGCGTCGTTTTCGACGGTGGAAGAGATGCTGCTGGTTCGGGACTTTACGGCCTGGGTGCTCTTTGGCGAGGACTACAACCGCAACGGTCTGCTCGATCCCAACGAGGACGACGGCGACGAATCGTTTCCGCCGGACAACGCCGACGGAGAGCTGTACCGGGGCGTTGAGCCGTTTCTGACGGTCTGGTCTCGCGAGATGAACGTTTCGAACGATCGGCGCCCGCGCGTCAACTTGAATCTGCAGGACACGGAGAAGCTCCGCGAGATGCTGGAGGAGGACTTCGACAGCAACGTCGTGAGCTACGTGCTCGAGGTGCGCAGCGCCGGCAAGACGTTTAACAGCGTTATGAATCTGCTTCCCGCGCCGCCGCCGGGAGAAGAGGAAGCTCCGGAGGAAGAACCCCAAACGACGCGGGAAGGGGAGGAGGCGCAAGTCCCGGTTGAAGAAGCGGCGAGCCAGGAGGACGAGACAACCTCGCAACCGGCGGATGAAAACGCTGAGGGTGACGGCGAAGGTTTGTCCGATCTAGAGCAGACAACCAGCGCGCCAGAAGAGGAAGTGCGCGTCGTGCGCGTTCCCGTGTACGAGAACCTGACGGAGGCGGAGCCGCCGGGCACGATCGAGATGCTGTCCTTGATCCTGGACCGTCTGACGGTGGATCCGTTGCCGACGTTCGCCGGCCGTATCAACGTCAGCACCGCGCCGCGCGAGGTCCTGTCGGCGATCGAGGAACTCACGGACGAGGAGGTCGAGGCGATCGTCACGACGCGGCGGGAGCTGACGGGATTGGAGATGGCGACGCCGGCCTGGCTGCTGACGCGAGGCGTGCTGGACGAAGGCAAGTTCCGCATGTTGCTTGACGGGACGGCCCTCCTGGATCCCAAGCCGGGCGGCCTCCTCACCGCCAAGTCGAGCGTGTACCGCGCGGAGAGCGTGGGCTACGCGGACCATCTGGGCGTGGTGGAGCGGCTGCTGGTCGTGTTCGAGATGCGCGGGCCGATCGTCCAGGTGTTGTACCGCCGCGACCTGGGTGGCCTGGGCCCGGCGTACATGCCGCACGGCATCGAGCGGCGGGATTCGATGAAGTTGTCGAACTGAGTAGGCGTATGCGACTGGTTGGCAAGAAACTGCTCTCGATCGATTGGGACGCGAAGAACCTGCGGCTGGCGCTGGTGCGTCCGCACGCCGATCGCGTCGAGTTGCTCAAGGCCGTGTCGGTGCCGATTCCGCCGGACGTGCGGCTGGACGACGCCGAGTCGCTGGGCGCGTTCCTGCGCGAGGCCATGCGCCAGGCGAAGGTGAGCGCCCGGGCTGCGCTGATGAGCGTCCCGCGCGAGCAAGTCGTGCTGAATACGATGAGCCTGCCGCCGACGCCGGCGGAAGAACTGCCGGCGATCGTCCAGTTTCAAATCGTCAAGGAGCTGCCGTTTGCGGCGGACCAGGCGGTCGTGGACTTCGCCGTCAGCGGAGACTTCGACGTCAAGGAGCCGTGCACGCTGCTCGTCGCGGCGGTGCGAAACGAGGACTTGGCCTTCCATCGCAAGGTGGCCCACGAAGCGGGGCTCGCCGTGGAGCGGATCGGGCTGCGGCCGTATGCGAACCTCGTCGCCGTCTCCACGAAAGCTCCCGAACTGCGCACGCGCACGGTGCTGCTCGTCGAGATCGGCCCGCAACTGACGGAGATCGACGTCCTTCGCAGCGGCACGCTGGTCTTCAGTCGTGCCGCATCCGTGGCACTACCGGACTACGGCACGGGGTTGGGCGAACGCCTGGACGACAGCCGGATCGTGGGCGCCGCGCTGCGGGACCGCGAGCCGAACGACGTGGATCGGCGGGCGGTCGGCAACTTGATGGTCGAGATCATCCGCTCGTACGAGGCGCATCGGGCGACGGATCCCAACGTGAACGTGGAGCAGGTCATCGTGTGCGGGGCGTCCGGTTTCGAGGCCCAGTTGGCGGAGGTGCTGGCGGCCCGATTCGGCGCCGAGGCGGGGCTCTACATGCCGGACCGCGCGCTGGACCTGCCTCCCCAACGCGCGAAAGAGCTGCGGGGTTTCGGAGCGGTGCTGGGGCTGGCGATCGGGCACAGTCATCGCGGCCTGCGGACGTTCGACTTCCTGCACCCCAAGAAGCCGGTCAGCAAACGGCAGGTCCGATTGAGGAAGATGCCGATCGCCGTGGCGACCGGGTTGTTCTTCATCGGCGCGGGCGTCGCATCCTATGCGAATTTCGTGTACCCCCGCATGCAGGACGTGGCGGCGTTGGAGAACGCCGTCTTTCCCAAACGGAAGGACGCCAAGACGGTCACGGATTTTGAGGAGAAGGTAAAAGCCCTCGAAGACTGGCAGGCTTCGGAGCAGTATTGGCCTGAGTTGCTCGTGGCCTTGACCGAGGCCTTCCCGCCCCAGGAAGAAGCGTGCGTCACGCGGGGGGATTTCGAGAGCAAGACGAAGCGCCGATCGGCCGGGCGCGTCAGCACGGCGACCCTCCGGATGCGCACCGCGAGCATGGGCAAGGTGCATGATTTCAGCGCCAAGCTGCGGGATTTGGGCTTCGTGGACGTGAAGACGGGCAAGGAAACGCCCATCGTGGGGCGCATCGGCGCCGGCATCTACAATTACGAGACGAGCGTGCAGGCCGAATTGCCGCTCCGGGCGGAACTGCGGAAGAAGCGGCAGGAGTTGTACGGTGTCGCGCCGGACGAGGGCACCGCGAGCGAGGCCGCGGACGAGCCGCGTGCCCCGAAATTGGATTCCAACGTACATCGCGAACCGTTGCCGACGGTTCCTGCGACGGACGAGTCGCCATCGGTGTTCGACGGATCGGCACCCGTTCCAGACGGGTCCTCGTCAGCACGCGACGCGTCAACGCTTGCACACGAGGAATCGGCGCCGACGCCGGGCGACGCAAAGCCCGCAGGCGAGGAGGCGACGCGGGCGGCCGATTCCGCCGAAGCGGAGCGGGACGACGAAGCGTCAACGGCGGTTCGAACGAGCACGGCCGGTGCACCCGAAGACAGCGAACCGGAAGCCGCTCCGTCGGAGGCTGGAGAAACCGAGACGACGGGCGAGGCCGGAGACGAGGCGGCGCCGGCCGATTCGGACGAGACGGCCGAGGCTGCTGAGGAAGCGCCGCTGACGGGGCCATCTGGAGCGTCGGAGACTGAGGGCGACGAGACGGGGGTCCCATCATGAGCCAGCGAGAGCGCATCTTGGCCGGCATCATCGTGACGGGGCTCGTCCTGACGGTTCTGTACCAGGGCGTGCAGCGGGTGTTTCTGCGGCCGATCGCGAAGGCGGAAAACGACATCGAAGCGTTGACGGCGGAGAACCGGAAGCTGGACCTCGCAATCGCATCGCGGAGTGATCTGGCGAAGCGATGGCTGAAGTACGCCCGGCAGACGTTTGACTTCGACGAGACGCGGGGGCTGGACCGATTCGGACTCAGTTTGAAGGAGATCGCCAAGCGGCACGGCTTCGAGGACGCCAACTTCACGACCAGCCCGGGCACGAAGATCGGCGACAAGACCGGGATTTCGACGGTTGCCCATCGCATCGGAATCGAAGGCAAGTTTACCGAGGTCATCGCCTTCATGCGGGACGTCTACCACACGCCGTATTTGTGCGCGATTACCAAGCTGACGGTGACGCCGATGGGCTCCAAGGTCGGGCGCGACGACGTGAAGGTCGAATTCACGGTCGAGACGCCCATCCTGCCCGAGATTGACAAGCAGGTCATCCGCGAGGCGGCCAACGTTGAGCTGATGCCGTCCGAGCCCGCAGAGCCCTTGCCGCCGGCGCGCGACGACTTGCCAAGCAAGGGGATGCTGGCGCTGCTGACGGAGCGCAACCTGTTTCGGGAGTATCAGCCGCCGCCGCCCAATGTGGTGATGATCGAGAACAACGACTGGAAAACCGTGGCGGCTCGCGTCACGTTCTACTGGGATGGCCGGATTCAGGAGGAGATCGTCAAGACGATCGCCAGCAAGGCTCACGCATCCGTCGAGGGCAAGGGCGATACCGTGGAGGTGGCGGGCACGTATGCGGACGGCGCGGGATTCGGGCCGCATCGCCTGGACTTCGGCGTGAAGCAGGATTGGACGTACGCCATCGCGGTTCATCATCCGCCGCCGCCGCCGGAGGTGATCGACCTGGCCGTTGACAACCAACATGCCGAGCAGGTGTTCGTGGACATCGTGTTGACGACCAAGGACGGTCAGCACCAAGTCGAGCCTACGATGGTTTTCGGGCCTGGCCGGGCGGATATCCGGGCGTATCGGGACGTGACCTCCGTCGAGATCACAGCGAAATACGCGTCGGGCGCCGCGACGCCGCCTCGGGTCTTCACGCCGACGAATGACCAGCAAACGTACGTGATCTTGCCCGAGCCCGTTGCGCGAGAGACGGCGGTCGTTGAAGTCCGGCCGGTTGAGGATCCACCCGCGAACGCGGAGTTGATCGTGACCGGATTGCTCATGTACGAGGGCAATCAGGAGATGGCCGTCGTGGGCGGCTCGCGGGAACGGCAGGTCATCCGCGCCGGCGAGGAGGGCGCCGTGGACGGCGGCATGCTGCTCGCGGTTCACCCCTTGGGCGGCTTGGTTCGGATGCCGACGGGCAACTACTACATCTACCCGCTCGGGCGGAAGTTCACGGAACGCGTCAGGCTCGATGCGCGTGATGAGGCGGAGTTGGCGGATGCGGTTGACGCCTGGTCCAGGCAATAGCGCCGCGGACGGACCGCGGGCTCGGCGGCATCGGCCGTCTTGCGTTTGTTGAGGCGGCGCCGCGGGTCCAGCACGGCCGCGAGGAGGTCGGACAGGTTCTGGGTTCTCATTGCGCGATTTCTTCGCGTTTTGCGAGCACGCGGAGGCCGCGATCCAGGCGGGTGTGAGGGAAGGAAGCCCGACGCAGTAGGCGGAGGCATGACGATGGGTTCGTGCAACGATGATCGGATTCAGGATCGACGCGGAGCAGTCCGAGTTCTCTGGCTGGCCGTCGTCGTTCCGTTGAGCATGGGCTTGTGGGGCGAGGCGGCATGGGGGGACGAACCGCCGAAGAAAAGCGCGCGCCCATCGACGACGACCCAGCCGGCGGCCGGCGGAAAGGAATCCGAGAAGCGTCAATCAGGCAGCAAGGAGCCTGCGGGAGAGCGGTCGGATCGAGAGAATGGCGGCGAGGACGAGGCGTTGCGTGCCGCCAAGCAGGCGGCGATGCAGTCGGTGACGGGCGGGATCACCAAGCAAGACAAGGGCTCTCCCCTTCCTCCGAAGCGTAGCGGCGCCGGTGGCAGGCAGTCTTCGGGGCTGGGTCCTGCCCAGCCGACCTCCGCGCCGGCGGGACACGCCTCGGGGCGGAAGAACGCGGCGTCTGGCGAGGTCGGCAGAGTCCCGTCAAGCCGGGACGACGCTGCCCGCGAGCCTGAATCTCGTGATGCAAAGGAGGTTCGTGGCGTGGGGGGGCGTCCGCTTGTTCCCGTCGTCGGCGGTGACGGCAAGGCTTCTCGGCCTCCGTCCAAGCATTCAAGGATTGGGCCGGCGGGACAAAGTCCGGCGTCGCCCGCGACGCGCGGCAGCCGTCCATCTCCACAAGAGGCTTCTGACCAAACGAAGGAAGATCTGCTCGGCGGAGGCCCACCGCCGCTGGGGAAGGATCGTCCCGCCTCCAGGACCGATCGGCCCGTGCGGCCCTCTGAACGGTCGTCGGAGAGCAGTCACGCTGCAGACGGGAACGAGGC
>CAZERK010000065.1:0-11610 GCA_964514515.1 uncultured Planctomycetaceae bacterium | reverse complement strand
ATCCGGACAAGGAGCGAGGCTTCTTCCGGTTCGCGGAGCATTGGCTGCTGGACTCGCTCGACGCGGCGGGGATCGAGCGGCAATCCATCGATTACGTCATCACGACGCATCTGCATTTCGACCATGCCGGCGGCGGGACCCTGCCGGACGGCCGCGGCGGCTTCCAGCCGACCTTCCCGAACGCCAAGTACATCGTGCAGCGCGGCGAATGGGAGGATGCCGCCCACGGGCACGCCGTCATGTCGGCGACCTATCGGCCGGAGAACCTCGCGCCGCTGGAGGCGGCCGGCGTCCTGTCGCTCGCCGATGGAGAGGCAGAGATCGCCGACGGCGTTTCCGTCCTGCCCATGCCGGGGCACACGCGGCATCAGCAGGGCGTCGTCATCCGCAGCGGCAACCAATCGCTCGTGCAGCCCGGCGACATGATGCCGACGGCGGCGCACGCGGGGATTCGCTTCAACATGGGCTACGATCTGCAGCCCTACGAGAACATGGTCAACAAGGCGCATCTCTTGAAGCAGGCGGCGGGCGACGGTTGGACGGGCCTTCTTGGACAAGACCCCCGTCAGTATGCCTGGACCGTCCGGCAGGAATCGGCCGAGCGATTCACGTTGAGCCCCGGCCTCCCGGCTCTTTCGGCCTGAGCGTACGCCCGGCGCAAGGGCGATTCACGGCTGCCGGGCAACTTTGACCCGTCCGGTCGAATCTCTATAATGAGACCGCTGCGGGCACCGGCTACCGCGAGCTGCCATGGACGGGGCCGTCGGCGAATGCGGGCCAAGTGGTCGTGACGGCTTCCTGTCTCTCCTGCACGGCCTTGGCGAAGTTATGAGAGAGAGCGTGAGATGCACTTTGGACTTCCAGAGGAACTAATCGCTTTTCGAGATGTGACCCGGGACTTCGCGGCGGAGCGAATCGCCCCCAACGCACGGGCTTGGGACGCCAACAAATGGATCCCGGAGGAGTTCGTCGCCGAGGCCGGACGGATCGGCCTGCTCGGCGTGATGACGCCGGAAGAATACGGCGGGTCCGGGCAAAGCATGTTGGCGATGACCGTCGTGCTCGAGGAACTGGCGCGATGGGACGGCGCGTTCGCCCTGCTGGTCGAGGCGCACAACGGCCTGTCCCTGGCGCACCTGAACAAGGTCGGCAGCGACGCGCAGAAGAAGAAGTACCTGCCGGATTTGGCGGCGGGCAAGAAGATCGGCTCCTGGTGCCTGAGCGAGCCGCATTGCGGGACCGATGCCGCCGCCCTGACGTGCCGCGCGGAGAAGCGCTCGGCGGGCTGGGTGCTCAACGGCCAGAAGCTCTGGGTGACGAACGGCAAGCGGGCCGGCGTCTACGTCGTCATGGCGAAGACCAAGCCGGAGCGCGGCTCGCGGACCATCTCGGCGTTCATCGTCGAGCGCGGCACGAAAGGCATGGAAGTCGGCGAGCCGGAAGACAAGATGGGCATGCGCGGCAGCGACACCGTGCCGCTGAGCTTCGAGAACTGCGAGGTTCCCGCGGAGAACCTGATCGGCGAGCCGCACGAGGGCTACGTTGACGCCCTTCGCGTGCTGGACGACGGCCGGTTCCTGCTCGGGGCGATTGCCGTGGGCTTGGCTCGAGGCTGCCTGGAAGAGGCGGTCAAGTACGCCGGCGAACGACAGGCGTTCGGCAAGCCGCTGCACGCTCATCAGGCAATTCAGTTCAAGCTGGCGGACATGGAGACACAATTGGAGGCGTCTCGGTTGCTCGTGCGACAGGCCGCCTGCGCCCAGGACGCGGGACGGCCGGACAAGGCGCTGGCGTCGATGGCAAAGCTGCTGGCGTCGGAGTCGGCCAGCCGGATCGCATGGGAGGCGATTCAGATTCTCGGCGGCGCGGGCTACACGAAGGACATGTGCGTGGAGCGACTGGCCCGGGACGCCAAGCTCTGCGAGATCGGCGAAGGGACCAGCGAGGTGCAGCGGATGATCATCGCCCGATCCGAGGCGGCCCGCCGCACGGCGTGAGAGCGGGCTTGGTCGTTTAGCCGCGACCCGAAGGGGAGCGTGAGCGCAGCAGCGTCCCCCGGACGCTTCCAACTGCAAGCGGGTCTTCTGTTAACTGAGTAGAAGGTACGGAAAGCGGATCATCATGGCTGCATTGGCAGAGATGTACGGCGACGTGGTTCCCTTTGGATACGAGTTGGATGAAGACCATCAGCTCCTGCGTGACAGCATCCGGGAGTTCTCCCGCGAGGTCGTCGCGCCCGGCGCGATGGAACGGGACCTCAAGGGCGAGTTCCCACGAGAGATCATCCAACAGCTCGGCGAGATGGGCTACCAAGGGATTTGCGTGCCGGAAGCCTACGGCGGGTCGGGCATGGACGCCTTGGCGTCGGCGATCGTCGTCGAAGAGTTGTCCTACGCCGACGCTTCCGTGGGCGTCATCAACAGCGTGCAGAACAGTCTGGTCATCGACCCCCTCCTCAAGTTCGCCACCGACGAACAGAAGCAGACGTGGCTGCCCAACATGGCCAGCGGCAAATGGCTCAACTGCTTCAGCCTCAGCGAGGCGGAGGCCGGTTCGGACGCCGGCGCCATGAAATGCCGGGCCGAGCTCAAGGGCAACGAATGGGTCATCAACGGCACGAAGCTTTGGGTCACCAACGGCTCCGACGCGGACATCGTTCTCCTCTTCGTCCGCACCGAGGACGGCCCCAAGCGCAACGCCAGTTGCCTGATCGTCCCGAAGAACACGCCGGGCCTGGAAGTCGGCAAGCATGAGGACAAGCTCGGCATCCGCGGCAGCAGCACGACGGAACTCGTCTTCGAGAACTGCCGCGTTCCCAAGGAGAACCTGCTCGGCGAGCGCGGCGGCGGCCTGAAGATCGCGCTCGTGGCCATCGACGGCGGACGCTTGGGCATCGCCGCCCAAGCGATCGGCATCGCCCAGGCGGCCCTCGACCGGGCCGTCGACTACGCCCTGGCCCGCAAGCAGTTCGGCCGGCCGCTGGTGGACTTCCAGGCGATTCAATGGAAGATCGCCGACATGGCCGTGCGGATCGCCGCCAGTCGAGCCCTGCTCTTCAAGGGTTGCTGGATCAAGAAGGAGCAGGGGCACTCGCTGCACGTCCCGGCGATGGCGAAAGTCCATGGTGCCGAGACAGCCGTGTTCTGCGCCTTGCAGGCCATTCAAATCTTTGGCGGCATGGGCTATTGCCGCGAGAGCGAGGTCGAGCGATATCTCCGCGACGCCAAGATCACCGAGATCTACGAAGGCACGAGCGAGATGCAGCGCATGACCATCGCCGAGACGCTCATCAGGGACTCCAGCCGCCTGACCGACGAGTTTTGCTAACGGCGTCCAATGCTCTGTTGAGAATCCGCAGCGTTCCGGGCGCGCCGGGGCGGGGATCGCGCCGGTGCCTCTCTCCACGGGTTCCGTTCGCCTCCGGCGAACTCCACCCGTGGCAACAGCCCTCGGCCCCTTTGGGGCCGAGCTTGCCCCAGCGCCCCTCGCTAGGACCGTATCTCTCCGCTACCAAGAAGCCCCAAACGCTCAAGCGGCGCGCGATCCGCCGTCGATGAAGACTGGGATAACCTCCGCCGACGGTCCCCGTATGCGCTCATGGTAACGGAGTCTCTCCAGCCGTTCGTTCAGGCTCTGGCGGCGTGCTGCATCGCCTTGCTATGCTGGCTGGGCGTGCTCTGGTGCGCGCGGCGGCTCGCCGGCCATTGGTTCGCCGCGGACGCGCCGTCCGTGCAATGGACCGCCGCGGCCGTCCTGTCGCTCGCCTGGGTCGTCGTGCTCCTGGAAATCGTGGGCACGGGCGGCTGGCTGTCCGCCGCGATCGTCGCCGCTGCGTGCTACGCCTTGATCGTCGTCGCTTCGATCGTGCAAAGCCCCGCCCGCGTCCATGACGACCTGCATGCCGCGGCCGTCTGGCTTCGCGAGCGCGTGCGGGACGGTTACGGCGCGCTGTTCTGCCTTGCGGCCGTGCTGATCGCCCAGGCGGTCCTGCGCGGTCTGCGGTGTCCGCCGCTGTCCTGGGACTCGCTCACCTATCATGCCTTCCTACCGGCCCGCTGGGTGCAACTCGGCGAGCTGGCGCCGTTCGCCGCGCCGGGCTGCATGGACACCGCCCGGGCCTATCCGATCAACCTGGAACTGCTCGTCGCGTGGGTGCTCCTGCCGTTCAAGACGGACCTGTTCGTCAACATGGTCAACCTGCCGGTCATGGCGTGGGGGGCCGTCGCGATGTACGCCCTGGCACGAGAATTGGGAGCGGCGCCGCGGCTGGCCGTCTGGGCGCCGGCGCTGTTCTGCTTCTCGCCGGCCATCTGGGCGCTCATCACCACGCAGTACACCGACGTCCTCGTCGCCTCGACGATCATCAGCGGCCTGCTATTTCTCGTGCGATACACGCGCACGTCCTGCGACAGGGACCTGCTGTTCGCGGCGGCGAGCTTCGGCCTCGCGGTCGGCACGAAATACACGGCGATCACCCTGACGGGCATCGTCTTGTTGTTCCTGATCGGCCGCACGCTGGTCCTGCGATACGGCGTTGCTCTGTTGAGAACTCGTAGCGTCGGCCCCCCGCGGCCGACGCAGAACACGAAGAACTCAGCGCATTGTGAACTCGTACGTGGCGCTGCTCCCAATCCGGTGCGGTTCTCAACAGAGCGATGCGGGGTCAAAGCGCCGAAGACCGCCCGCCCCCAGACCGGAAGGCTCCTACGCCGGCGAGCCAAGCTCTTCTCGGCCGTGGCGATCGTGGCGATCGCGACCGGCGGCTATCAGTACATCCGCAACTGGATCGAACTCGGCAATCCCGTCTATCCCTATCGCGCGGCCATCGCGGGCCACGTCGTCTTCGAGGACTCGCCGCTGACCACCGAGATCATCCAGACCGCGCCGCACGGGAGCCGCGCGGACGACTGGCGGCATCTGCAATACATGTTCTCCGCCCAGCCGTACGGCTGGGGCACGAAGTACATCCTCATCGCGATGGCGGCCCTGGCCGCGCCCTTCCTCGCGCCCCGGCGCCGGTTCGTCCGGTTCCTGCTGTTGGGCGTCGTCCTCGGAGGCCTGCTCTCGTTCTACGGCCCCGACGGAGGCATCGCCGCCACGGCCCGACGGATGTTCATCGAATCGACGCCGCGATACCTGTCCGCCTCGATGGCGGCGGCCGCCTGCCTGGCCACGGCGGCGCTGGCGGGCGGACGATGGCCGCGAGGGCTCGTCGCCGTTGTGCCGACGCTCGCCGTGCTCGTCGACCTCTGGCGCGGACGGTTCCCACAGCCGCTGTCGTATGGCGAATCGATCGTCGTCGTGGCGGTGGCCGTCGCGCTGCTGGCCGTCGTGACGCCGCAGTTCTCGGATCGCGCCATCCAACTGTGCAACCGGTGGCGGCTTGTCACGGCCGGCTGTCTGACGGCCCTGCTGCTGCTCTTCACGGCCGGGACGGTCCTCCTTCAGGTAAAACGAGAGCTGACCCGCTACGTGCATTACGCCCACAGCATCGACTACCACAGCATCCAGCCGGGCTTGGCGCCGGGCTGGCAGGCATGCGATCAGCCTGACCGGCCGCAGGTCGTGGCGCTCGTCCGCCGCCATTGCGGAGACGACGTAGAGGGCTGGGTCTATGCGAGTTCCCGCTGGTTCTGGTACCCCCTGTTGGGCTCGCGTTTGCAGAACAAGGTCGTCTACGCCTCCATCCACGAGTTGCGCGACCTGCCCAGCCCATCGTGCTACGGCTGGACCGCGCGGGAGGGCCGCGAAGACGTCTGGCTGGAGAACCTGCGGCGGCTGAGGGTGGACTCGCTCTTCGTGATGCCCGGCGCATACCCCGAGGAAGGCTGGATCGCGTCTCGCCCCGACGTCTTCGCCTCCATCGCCGAGGCTGAGAAATGCCGCGTCTATCGCGTGAGGCCCACGGCCTTGTCGCAGGCCATCGCCGCCCTGCACGGCAGCCCTGAGAAGCTCGTTCTCTCAGACGACGATCATCATGATCGTTGACCCCCGCCGATAAATATCCTGATTCGTGCCGGCGCTTGCGACGTTCAAACCGGGGCCGCAGGGCGCAGCGCTCAATCGGATGTCTGCTGCGTTCTGTCTGGCGATGGCGGCGCGCGCCGTAAACGCGCCCCAGCCGCTTGCCGCGGACAACGCAGGCGGCACGGGACCGACGAGTCGGTTGCTCGCTACGGTCTCGCGAAACCGACGCAGCGAGCCCGGCGCGTGCCTGACGCCGGTGCGGCTGATGGGCCGAGGCCTCAACTCGTCAGCCGGACGCGACACGAACGGCGAAAAACGCCCAGGAGTGCAACCCCATGACAGCGAACCGCCAGAAACTGCTATCGGCCCTGGACGCCATGATCGTCGTCGTATCCGGCTGGACGATCCTCTACCGCTTCGGACTTGTGCCGGGCGTCGGTAGCGTCCTGGAGTTGCACGGCGTCATCATCTCCGTACCGGGGCTGCGCATCCTGTTCCCGTTGGCGGTCGGACGGCTGCTGCTCACGCCGGGGTTCCTGCAGAGCCTGCTTGTCCATCGCTATCGGCCCGGCTGGGGAATCGCGGTCGTTCTGCTGGCCGGCGTCGGGGCGGTCGGCGGCGTCTGGGCGGATCGGCTCCATCACGAGGCCCAGCCGTCTTCCGAAGGCTTCTTTCCGAAGGGGCGGGACTACAAGCGCGATCAACAAACAATCCGAGACGGATACCTGTGCCTCTACCGTTTCGACCCCAAGCTTGCCCCCGGCCTGACGTGGCCCGACCAGGCAAGAACGCTCGAAACGCACCGCTTCCTAAAGGTCGGATACGAGCCGTGCGAATTCACGTTGCCGGCCGGCGAAGCCGCCCGACGACTCGAAATCCTGTACAGCTACGTCAACTGGGAATGGGTCTTCGACCCGTCGATGGCGCTGCCTCACGACCTGGCCCCGTCTGCAACCCTTGAAGTCCACGCCAGGCACGAACAGGACCAGCCGTGGCTGCTGATCGCCCGAGTCGAGATCGACCCTCACAACCTGTTCTGGTCCTGGTTTGAGCCGCTGCCCGAAGGCCGCGAATGGTTACGCTGGATGCCCCTGCAAGTCGATCTGACCGGCTGGACGTCCGGCGACCTCGAACTGTCCATCTCCGCGACGGGTCCTGGCGCGAGCCGCGTCGTCGTGGCGGCGATGCCCCCCGTCGTCCCGCGACCCAGCGCGACGCCCGCCGACACCGCCCCCCGACGGATCATCCTGATCAGCCTCGATACGCTCGCCGCCGGTCGAGTCGGCCATCTGGGACATAGCCGTGACACCACGCCGAACCTCGACCGGTTCGCCGCCGACAGCACGACCTTCACGCAGGCCTACGCCGCGGCGCCCTGGACGACGCCCAGCCATTGGTGCATGTTGACCGGCCTGGCGCCCTCCTTCCACGGCGTCTTTCAGCGTGTCGAACCGGACGGAACCTGTCTTTGGCGCAACGAGCCCTATCCTCCGGTCGCCACGCTTGCCGACCGGCTCTCCCAGGCGGGCTACCGGACGGCGGCCTTCACGGGCGGCTACACGGTCTCCGCGATCTGGGGCTTCTATCGCGGCTTCGAGTCCCTCCATGAAACGTGGCAGGTCTACCCACCCGGAAGACAAGAGCCGACCGAGGACGTCTTCGAGTTTCGCAAGGACGTCGAAGTCAACGTCCTGGCCGCGCTCGGTTGGATACGCGAGCACCAGGACGAGCCGTTCTTCCTCTTCTTCCACACGTTCGAGCCGCATTCGCCCAGCCTTCGCGTCTTCGGTTTCGATGACGCAGGCGCCCAGCCTTACGAAGACCCGACGACGGGCGAGCCGTACTTCCCCAACCTGGAAGAGCGGCTGGCGCTGCTGTACGACGGGGACATCCGCAACGCGGACCGCTGGCTGGGATACTTCCTGGACAAGCTGGACGACATGGGCCTATTGGACGACGCCCTGGTCATCGTGACCTCGGACCACGGCGAGAGCTTCCGCTACCGCCAGCTTGGACTGGGCACGCTGGTCAGAAACCACGGCCGAACGCTCCACGACGAAGAGCTGCACGTGCCGTTGGTCATCCGCTTCCCGAAGTCGTCCGGCCTACGCCCCGAACGCATCGACGCGCCCGCCACGACGATGGACATCTTCTGGACGGTCCTCGATTGCGCACAACTGCCGGGGCGGAAGACGCCCGGCGTGCCGAGGCTGGGACGAGGCTGGAGCCTCCTGCCGCTCGCGCAGAACCCTGCCGCGGCCGATCCCGAACGCCATCTGCTCGCGGAGGCGAACACGAAGCCGCCGCCCAACCTACAGGCTGTCCGGCACGGTCGCTACAAGTACATCCGCGCGGAGCATCCGCAGCGGCACGGGCCACCAGAAATCCTGGAGACGCTGTTCGACCTCGCCGCCGATCCCGACGAAGAACACAGCTTGCTCGATCAACTCCCCGCCGTCGCGCAGGAAATGCGCTCCGAACTCAAGGCTTACCGTGCCGCGGTCGACCGGTATCGCTCTGAAGCCGACCAGCGCCAAGCGGCGCCCGCCAGCGAGTCCCCCGAACAGGACTTGCCCGCGCAACTGCGTGGCATGGGTTACTTCTAGTCCTGCGGAAAAAAGGTGTCAGGAATCATTTCTTGATGACGCCTTCTCCATCGTCTCGAAGAAACGATTCCTGACACCTTTTTTCTGGTGGGCAGCCCCGGCGTGGCCCCTGTCCGACGAACGCCCGCAACGCCGATAGGAGTATTGAGAAAGCCATCTTGGTGAGCGGCCCTTCGCGCGCTGCTCGCCGGAATCGAGAGACCGCATGTTCAGCGGACAGACCGTCGGCGTCGTCATCCCATGCTATCGGGTCGAAGCACAGGTGCGCGACGTCATCTCGCACATCCCGGCCTTCGTCGACGTTGTCATCGCCGTCAACGACGCGAGCCCCGGCGACACGCTCGGCGTCCTCCGGTCCATCGATTCGCCGCGGCTGGTCGTTCTGAACCATGAACGAAACCGAGGGGTCGGCGGCGCGATGGCGACGGGCTTTCGATACGCCCTGGCGGCGGGCATCGATATCGTTGCGAAGATTGACGGCGACGGCCAGATGGACCCGCGGCGACTTCAGCAACTGATCGAGCCCATCGCCCGGGGCGCCTGCGACTATGCCAAGGCGAACCGGTTCCTGCACCTGCCGGAGCTTCGCCGCATGCCGCGGACGCGGAAGTTGGGCAACATCGCCCTGACGTTCCTGACGAAGATGGCCAGCGGCTACTGGCACATCTTCGACCCGCAGAACGGGTACCTGGCGATCCGAAGCGACTACTTGGCGATGTTGGACTTGCGGCGGCTGGCGACCCGGCGGTTCTTCTTTGAAAACGAGATGTTGATCCAGCTCAACGTCGAGTCGGCCCGCGTCCTGGATTGTCCCATGCCGGCGTTCTACGGACCGGAGGCCTCCACGCTTCGCCCTTGGCGAACCGCCGTCGAATTCCCGCGGCTGCTGCTGGCCGGGTTCTGCCGCCGGCTGTTGCACCGATACGTACTGCGAGACTTCTCGATGGTCGTACCCTTGTATGCCTTCGGCGCCGTCCTGTTTCTATGGGGCGTCTTCTTCGGCGCCTACACGTGGATTCGTGCGGCCCAGACGGAGATGCTGACGCCGACCGGGACCGTCATGCTTTCCGTGCTGCCGCTCATTCTCGGCTTCCAGATGCTCATGCAGGGCTTGTTGATCGACATGCTCCAGGCGCCCCGGGCGGCCGCAGCGCCGACCTCTCGCCGTCCGACCGCGGCCCAGCAGTCGCAAGATTCGTCAGACCATGAAGAACCGCTCGCGACGGATGGCGCCGTTTGGTTGGCTGCAGACCGAAATGCCCGGCGGGTCGTAGAAGAGATGCGCGTTGCGCAGCACAGCACGCGACGAACGTCACAGGAACTTCGCACGGCGTGACCGTCGCGCACATCCGCGCGGGCGATGCGCCTGAATATCGCGGAGCTTCGTGGTCGGAGCATGCGCCCGTCGCGCGGGAGGTTTGAGGTGCAAGTACTCGTCAAGGACAAGACCCGCGACCGAACGGCCGGCGCCGCAAGCGGCACGCAGGCACGCAACCCGCAAGACCGCAACACGCAGGCCGCGATCCATCGCGCGCCGCCACCATCGCACGGCGTCGCCGCGCCGAAGTTCGTGCTCGTCAACGTCCCGACCTCGCGAAGCGCATACAACAGCTTTCGCACCTTCGCGGCGACGCCCCCGCCCATCGGGCTGGCGACGATCGGCGCGTGCCTCGAACGAGCCGGCTGCGACGCCAGCATCCTGGACGCCGACGCCCTGGACCTCACGATCGAGGAGACGGTCGATCGCGTCACCCAGGCGGCCCCTGACTACGTGGGCTCGACCACGTGGACGGCAACGATGGACATCACGTACGACTTCTACGCCCGATTGAAGCGGCGCCTGCCAAAGACGACGATCATCGCGGGCGGCCCCCACGTCACGGCCTTGCCGCAGCAAACGCTGGAAGAATCTCCCGATATCGACGTCGCCGTCCTGTCCGAGGGAGACGCCACGACGTTGGACCTGATGGACGCGCTCGCGACCGGCCGCGATCCCGCGACCGTCCAGGGAATCGCCTTTCGCGACGCCGCGACGGGCCGAATCGTCCAGACGCCGTGCCGGCCTTTGGTGAAAGACCTCAGTAGCCTGCCGTCGCCGGCATTCCATCTGCTGGATTTCGGCCTCTATCGCTCCTACGGATGGAACAACTGGGTCAGCGGCCATCGCAGCCCGCTGGGCGTCCTGTTCACCGGCCGCGGCTGCTACGGCAAATGCAACTTCTGTGCATCGAACCAAGTCTTCGGCCGTGGCATGCGCTACTTCCCCCTGCAGCGCATCAAAGACGAGATCGACCTGCTCGTGCAGAAGTACAACATCCGCATCCTGTACTTCCAGGACGATACGTTCACGGCCAACCGAAAAGTCGTCCAACAGGTGTGCGACCACCTCATCCAATCCGGCTATCACAAGCGGCTGGAGATCATGTGCTCGGCGCGATGCGATGCCGTGCACCTGCCGACGCTCGAGAAGATGCGGCAGGCCGGCTTCCGATGGATTTGCTTCGGCGTGGAGCGCGGCAACCAGCAAATCCTCGACCGCATGGGCAAGCACATCTCGGTCGCGCAGATCAAGCGAGCCTACGAGCTGGCCCGACGGGCCGGCTTGTACATCGTCGGCAACTTCATGATCGGGCACATCGGCGAGACGCACGAGAGCGCCTGCGAGACAATTGATCTGGCCTGCGAACTGGACCAGGAATACGTCTCGTTCTCGATCGCCATCCCGTTTCCGGGCACGGAGCTCTACGAGCACGCTCGAAAACGCGGCGTCGAAATACCGTCGTGGAACGGCTTCGGAAACGTCAACACGCCGCCGATCCCCTTGAACGACGCCCTGGGTGTCGAGGCGCTCAAGTCGCTTCGAAACCTGGCGGTCAATCGCTTCTTCAGGCGGCCGAGGTACATCGGCCACATGCTCTGGCACATGAACCCGCTGGCGGTGACGAGGGACTTCCTATCCATGTACTGGGCGATTCGCAGCGAGCGGAAAGCGGGCCGCTTCTGAGAAGCTGTTTCGCTTCGCCGAAGAGCCCCGAAC
>CAZERK010000064.1:0-11656 GCA_964514515.1 uncultured Planctomycetaceae bacterium | reverse complement strand
TTGCTGAGACAGGACTGCTTAGGCGTTCCGCTGTGCGGCCTGGGATGGATGACGTGCATCCCGCCGACCTGTCTGGGCCTGTTGGTCATGAAGACGTTGAGAAGGCGTCAAGGCCGTCGGCATGAGAGACGATGACGATAAGGACGCGCCCGTTGTCGAGGCGCGTCACGACCGAGAAAAGGTACACGACATGACTCATGCAGACAATCGCTCCGTCGGGGTATTCACCACAGTCTTCCTCTGTTGCTGCGTGCTTCCTGCCTGGACGGCCGCACAGGCCGAACCGGTGTACTGGATCGGTAATACGGGTGACTGGACAAACCCCGCGAACTGGAATCCCAACCCGCCCAGCGAAGTCGACGACGCCTTCATCAACAACGGCGGCACGGCCCAGATCACCGCGACGGGCGCCGTCTGCGCATGGTTGTGCCTGGGACAGACGTCAAGCAGCATCGGAACGGTCGACCTGAGCGGCGGCGACTTATCGGCCGGCTCAGTGGCGATCGGCCTCGGCGGCGTCGGCGCCTTCCACCAATCCGGCGGCCTGTTCACGGCCGCGTCCACGTTTCGCCTGGGCAACGACGTCGGCAGCCAAGGCACGTACACGCTCAGCGGCGACGGGCAGCTCGATTGCTCCAGCTTCCTCGTCGTCGGCTACGAGGGCCACGCACAGTTCAACCAGAGCGGCGGCAGCGTGACGCTCGACTCCTCAGCGCCCCTGTACGTGGGTGCGCGCCCGAACTCGGAGGGGCCCTATGCCCTCGACGATGGACCGCTCGACCTGGCCGACGTGTACGTCGGTCTCTACGGCACGGGCCATTTCGTGCAGAGCGGCGGCACGCACACGGTCCTCTCCGACCTCGACCTGGGCGAGCAGGCCGGCGCCATCGGCTCTTACGAGCTGAGCGGCACGGGCCAAGTCAGCGCCTACCGCGAGGTCATCGGCCGCTACGGAATCGGCGCGTTCACGCAGTCGGGCGGCACGCATGACGTCACCTACAGCACGCAGATCGGCCGCTATGCCGGCTCGATGGGAACCTACACGATTTCAGGCGGCGCGTTGAACGCCGCGCGGCTCGACGTCGGCGTGGAAGGCGCCGCCACGTTCGAGATCAGTTCCGCCGACCCCGCCGTTCACGTCTCGCAGCGGCTGCGTTTCGGCCCGTACAGCAGCTTCTCGGCCGCATCCGGAGCGACCATCTACATGGCGACCGGCGCCGACTTCGAGAACCGAAACGTGGACGAGGCGGACATGGCCGGGCTGGAGAATCTGAACCTGGTGTTCGAGAGCGGCATGCAGACCGGGTACGTGGAGGCCGCGGGGCAGGACAAGGGCGACGTCCCGGGCGGATACGTTGACAACTTCGCGTTCGGGACGCTGACCGTACAGGGCTGGATCCAACTGGTGGACGCCTTCAACAACGGCAATCGGGGTGGACCCGCGGGCCATGATGAAGCCGTCTATGTCGACACGCTCATCCTGGCGGATGGCAGCGTGCTCGATCTGAACTACCTCAACCTCTACTACCATACGCTGGTCGACGAAGGCGGCGTCGTCCTGAACGGTCCCGGCGCTTGCGCTGACGACGGCGACTGCTCGCCCGACAAGCCTTTCTGCGTCGACAACGTCTGCGCGGCGTGCCGCGACGACGGCGACTGTGGCCCCGGCCTGGTTTGCCTCGACGGCCGGTGCGTGCGACAGGGGTTGCGAAATCCGTTGGGTCCCGTGGATTCGGCTCAGCGACGGCCGGTTCGTCGGGACGACGAGATGTTCCTGGCCGGCTTATCCTCGACGAACGACCAGACCGAGTTGGCAATCGGCCGAAACGTCGCGACCGCGGACTACGAAACGACGCGCTCGGGGCAACAGGTCGTCACGGGCGAAAAAGGGCGGATCATCGGCATCACGCCCGAGCAGGCGGCGATCGTGTTCCAGGATTCGCAGAACCCCGGCGACTTCGCGCTGGAGATTCTCGATCTGTTCGGAGACGGCCTGCCGACGCTGGCGGAGCACCCGTTCACGCCGGCGAACCCGGCCTCGCGCATCGACGTGGCCGTGGGCGACCTGGACAACGTCCGCGAGCCCTACCCGAGCCTGGAGTACCACCAGGAAGTCGCCCTCATCTATGAGGTGGAAAACGAGGGTACGCGCTACGCCCTCCTGACGGTCATGAACTTCACGGACGTGGAACTTCCCTGCGGGCTCGTGGATCCCAAGCCCGACCCCACGCATACCTACACGCGGCTTCTCTCCTCGCCGCTGAAGCACCAGGACGGCGTGACGCCCAACTGCATGGCAGTCGATGTCGGCGACTTCGACGCGGATGGCGTGCAGGACATCGCGGCCGCCTACGTGGCCCCCTCCGGCGTTGTGACGGTCGAGGTTTTCACGCTCCGGACCGATCTGTTCGGCAACACGAGCATCAGCGCCTTCAGGGCTCCATCCAGCCCGGATTGCTGCCGCCCACGTCCCGATGACGGCGGGTGCGAATCATCAGACTGCGAGGACGAAGTCTGCGATGAGAGCCCCTTGTGCTGCCACGATCCCGACGAGTTTCCCTTCTTCGGCGGATGGGATGAAGACTGCGCCGAACTCGCGTGGAACTCCAACGAGTGCAACTGCGGCAGTCCCGCGTACATGAGCGGATTCTCCACGGGCATCATTGCCGATCGCTTTGAGTTGATGACCGCGGCCGACCTGGACACGCATCCCGGCCGGATTTACCGCGATGCCACGTCATGGGACGAGGCGGATCAGCTCGCCGTGGCGGGTATCGATTTCAATTTCGGCATTCCGCTCCTACTTATGCAGGTCTGGAGCTACGACGACGTGGCGGGCTTCACCAAAGGCCTCAACAACGCCGCCGAGTGTTGGGACCACAGCTTTGCCGGCGTCGGCATCCTGCCGGACAGCGGCGTCCGGTTGGACCTCATCCCGTTCCACGGCTGGAGTCCGATCGGCGCGCACTTCGCATTGGTCGCCCTCGTGGACACGCAGCGCGGCCCCGTCATGGACCTCTACGTCTTTGACGGCAAGACAGGATCGCATAACGGCCCGCTTTACAGCCAGGACCCGGACTGGCCGCGGAACCTCGGCTTGCAGCCGGAGACGACCGCTCCGACGGGCGCCAACGTCGCCGTGGGCAGCTTCATCCAGTTCCGCAGCCGGCCCGGCGACTACGAGACCATCCTGATCAGCGACCCGCAGTCGCCGGGAACGTCGGATCGGCCGGGCAAGTTGGTGCTCCTGCCGCTCGACCAATGGGCGCCGGACTACTCCCACATGCGCCCCATCCCGCCGTTCATCATTCCGTCCACCGGGGAGGTCATCCCCGTCGGCGTGGTGCCGTTCATGGATGCGATCGACGTGGATGGAGACAGCGGCTACTACCGGAAGACGAACGGCGGCGCCACGTTGTACCTGGGCGAGCCGACGCTGTTCTCGTTCACCGGTCTTCAGACGATGGACCTGATCCTCGGCGAGCCACCCAAGCACATCGACTACCTGCCCGCGCTCGGCGGGATCACGAACGTCAGCCAGGGCGACGCGTTCTACACGCAGTTCGCCAGCGCCGAGCAGCAGGAGGAGACCGCGTCGAAGGAAACGCGGACGGATTTCACGACGTCCACCTCGCATTCGTACAACGTTTCGAGCGAGGCGTCCGTGGGGCTCTTCGGCATCGGCGGTTCGATTGAGACGAGCGTCGGGCAGACCTTCGAGGACACGCACTCCCAAAGCGCGACGAATTACCATTCCGAAACCAACACCATCACGTTGACGCAGGTGAGCCGCAGCGAGCGCGACGACCAGCTCGCCTTCAAGGAGCAGATCGTCGACCTGTGGCGATACCCCGTGATGGGCGTCGTGACCGTCGATCAAGACGACGAGCCGCTGCCCGACGACGAGCAGCCCGTCAATCCGTTCTTCGATCTGACGATCCCCGGCCCGGTCTACAACGTCTTCGGGCCCGGCAAACTCAACGACGCCTATCAACCCTACCACGTCAACGGCAACATCCTGTCGTATCCCGTCTTCAGCGCCGGGACGTTCCAGCCGCCGGACGTGGGCGTCTTCGAGTACGGTGGCCTGAGCGGCGGGGAGTTCGTATCGGAGGGCAGCAGCGATCAGCCGATCTGGGCGGAGAACGCGTTCGTCGTCGGCGGGCTGGCGGCGACGCAGACGCTCAACTTCAGCGACGCCGTCATGAACAGCTCGACCGTGAGCGTCAGCGACCGCCACAAGACGAGCACGGACGTGAGCGTCAAGGCGACGGTCAGCGGCAGCTACGGAATCTTCAGCGGCAGCGTGTCGTCGGAATACAAGTATCATTCCGAGAACGAGCACACGTTCACCGATACACGCACCGCCAGCCGCACGAACAGCACGTCGGTCGAGATTGCCGTCAACATCCCGTCCAACATCCCCGCCGAACGCGGCTACAAGTTCTTCCCGGCCTGGTACGTTACGCCAGGCGGCGCCTACAAGGTGACGCACGCCGTCAGCACGACGGAAATCGGCGATGCGCCGCGGCTGTTCTGGGAGAGCACGTATCATACGCCCGACCCGGCGCTCAACATGCCGCACCGGATCGTGGCCGACGCGGACATCTACGGCCAGACCTACTATCGCCTGGGCACGGATTTGAGTCGCAAGAAGGTCAAGGGCTTCTTCATCCACGATCTTGACGGCAAGGACCTCTTCGGCCCGCCGTCGGACGGCGACGTCGTGCAACTCGACCTGCGCGTCTACAACCTGAGCACGACCAGTCCCGTCTGCGGCCTCGACGTGCGATTCGAGGCGCAGGAGTACTTCTACGGACAGGAGATCGGCCCGCGAATTCCGATCGGCGACGCGACGATCTCGTATATCCCCGCGCGCGGCGACGCCCCGCCGTGCCCGGCGCTCTGCTCGGCCGACTTCGACGAGGACGGCGTCGTCGATGCGACGGACCTGCAAGTCTTCGTCGACATGCTGCTGAACGCGGACGACTGCATGCCCAAGCCGACCTGCTGCGCCGGCGACACGAACGACGACGGACTCGTCAACGGCCTGGATATCCAGAACTTCGTCGAAGCCGCGCTCAGCCCGGATTGGAGCACGGAAGAACCCGAAACGGAGCCGGGCGCGCCGGAGAACATGCGGTACGCCCGCATCTTGTGGGACACGTCCGACTTCGGCCCGATCAGCGGGCTGGGGCTGCGCACGTGGCTGATCTACGCAACGCTGGACCCGGACAACGAGATTCCCAACGAGACGCACGAACTGGCGGATCGTTACGGCGATCCGCTGCGCAACTTCACGGGCCAACCGCTTGATCCCCTGCCCGGCGGGCCGTCGGGAACGTACCTCGAAAAGGGCCAGAACAACACGGGCTGGATTGCCGCATCGATCTCCGCGCCGCAGGAAGAGCCACCGCCGAACTGCGCCGCCGCCGGGCGAGAACGAATCGCCGTTCGCCCCAGCGACGTATACATGACGCAGGACGCCTTGGCGATCGTCGACGCGAAGAGCGGGACGGAGACCGTCGGCGCCGCGAGGGCCTACGTCAACGAGACCGTGACGCTACGCGTGGCCCTCCATGCGGATGAGCCGTACCTGCGCAATGGCACGCTTTGGGTGTTCGACGGCGACCCCGACAACGGCGGACAGCTCATCGTGAACCGGACCGGGATGGGCGTCGATGCCGCATCGGGGACGTTTGAGTTCTTCGCGTGGCAGCCGACGCGCCCCGGCCGCTGCGTGCTGACGGCCCTGTTCCAGGAAGCCCCGAACGATCCGATGCCCGGCAACGCCCGCGCTGAGATCATCATCGACGCACAACCGAGAACCACCGGGGCCCGGTAGAACGAATCTCGGTCGCGTGCGGCTTCTCGATGCGCAACGGCCAATCCTCAGCGATGGAGCGGCCGCTGCGCATCGAGAATCGCCGGCTTTGTACGTGTTCAGCGTGGCGAGCGGACGGTCGCCTTCACGTTGGGTCCTGCGTCAAAGTCTGTTAGAATCATCGCGCGGCCCATTTGCAGGGCGTCACGACGGTCGCCTCCTTGCCGCAGCTCCGTGACGCGGCACGGCGTACCGCCAGCGGGCGAGCCCAACCTGTCTCGATGAACCGGAGGGTGGTAGATGAAACCGCGAAACGCCGTCCTCTTCCTTGCTGCAGCAACCGCCATCGTGACCCTCGCCCCTGCCGGGGCGCATGCCCAAACGCTCACCTATGTCCAATCGTCCGCCGGCCTGAACCAACCCGGACTTGACTCCGGTGCGACCGAGTTGGAGTTCGGCGACGTCAACGGCGACGGCCACGTCGACATCGTGTCGGTCGGCGATCACGGCAATCCCGGCATCGGCGGCGGCGAGCACGGCATCATGGTCTGGTTCGGCGACGGCACCGGCGCCTGGTCCTTCTACCAGACGGGCAATCTCGGCTACGGCGGGACGGCGCTTGGCGACGTGAACGCGGACGGTCTGCTGGACATCGGTTACGGCATCCACCACAACTACTCCGGCGTCGACCTGGGCAACCAGATTCTCGAGGTCGCCCTAGGCGACGGCACAGGGCACAACTGGCTTGCCTGGGACGACGGCCTGGCTACGAACGGTGAGACGTGGGGGATGTTCGGCGCTGACTTCGCCGACGTGGACCATGACGGCGATTTGGACATCGGCTCCATCAGCTTTGGATGTTGCGCCGGCCTGCACGTCTATCGCAACAACGGCATCGGCACGTGGACCCAAAGTTGGGGCTTTGTCGACGGAAACTCAGACCTCCTGTTCGTCTTCGGCGACGTGAACGGCGACGGTCATGCGGACTTCGCCGCGGCCCACGGCAACGGAACCGTCTACTTGGGCGACGGCGCCGGTGGATTCACGCCGGCCGACGGAAACCTCCCGTCGCCCGCTTGGCGGCGCGGCGTCGACTTGGGCGACGTCGACGACGACGGTCGTGATGACTTGGCGTTCGTCACGACGAGCGGCGTCGGCGTGTACAGGTGGACCGGGCCGAACCAGTGGCAAAATCTCTCCGGCTCGCTCGCGAGCATCGGCAGCGTCATGCTGACGCAAATCGCCGACATGAACCTCGACGGCCGCGGCGACGTCGTCGCCTTCTTCCTCGGCCAGACGCGGGTCTACACCGGCGACGGACAAGGCAACTGGTCGCTGTCCGCCACGATAACTACACCGGCGGCGTGCGACTACGCCGCGCTGCGGGCCGGCATCGACGTAGACCACAACGGCTATCCCGACCTGGCCTTCGTCGCAGAGGAGAACTGCAGCCCGTGGACCGGCGGGACGAATCAACTGCGATGCTACACGGAGGGGTCCGCGCCGACGGCCGCCGCCATCCACCCCGTGTACCCGCGCGGCGGTGTGACATGGATCGCGGGCTCCGTTCAGTTCATCGAGTGGCACGCGGCGGTGCCGTCGGGCCTGGGACAGGCGACTGTCTCCCTCTCGCTCTCTCGATCCGGCGCCGAAGGACCGTTCACGCCGGTGGCATCGAGCGTTCCCAACAACGGATGCTATCAATGGCGCGTGCCGCCAGGCCTCGCGGCCTCGAGCGACTGCTACCTGCAACTGAGCCTGGATACGGACCCACCCGTCGTCGTGGCGACGCCGGCTGCGTTCACGATTGTGAATCTCGCGCCACCGCCGCCGGGCGACATGAACTGTGACGGCGTCGTGGACATGTCGGATGTCGCACCGTTCGCCCTGGCGCTGGTGGATCCAGCGAGCTATCAGACGGCGCACCCTTGGTGTGACGTCACGCTCGCCGACCTCGACGGCTCCGGCGCAGCCGACGGCGAGGATCTCCAGATGTTCGTCAATGCCCTGCTGACGCCCTAGCGCTGCTTCTCGACGCCTTGCGCGGCGATCCAGCGTCGTCATGCGATCGCGATTCGGATCACCGCGAGATGCCTGTGCCTCTGCACGGGCGCGGCGCGACACGAGGGCGCCCCGCCCCGTCCGGGCTTGCTCTACGCCACGGCGGGTTCGTCGCTTGATGGGCGCCGCAGCCGTGCTGCCCGTCTGGTGGGAAGCCTCGCAGTCGCCGTGCTCGCTTAGGGACAAGCGGCGCCGGTCAGCAAGTCGCCGACGAACGTGCCGATGTCGCTCACGTCCAACGCGCCATCCCTGTTCAAGTCGGCGCAGGCGCAGTCGGCGCCTCCGCTGAGCATGCAGTCGACGAACGCTTGGATGTCGGCCCCATCGCGGACGCCGTCGTTGTTCATGTCCGACATGCACCAGCACGGCGGCGCGGCCCAGAAGCCGCCGACCAGTTCGAAAGCACCGCCGATCATGACGACTTCGCCGGCATCCGCCTGGCCGATCGTGCCTCCCAGTTCAAAGCCGCCGCCCGTACTCCACGTCGCACCCCCTCCGTCGACGGTCCACCAGTCGAGGTCAAAATCGTCGGCCACCGCTACGCAGGCGGCCATTGCGCCGAATATCATCGCGGTACGCATCATGATCTGAGTCTTGCGTGTCATCGGTTATCTCCCAATGCGCTGTGCGGGGGGGCAATCCCCGCGCCGCCCAGCGCGAGCGTGCGCTCTCGCGCCGACAAGTTCTGCCTGCGCTAGAAGCCGACATTGTCCTCCGGGCGGTACTGCGGCTCGGGATCCTGCGGCGGCCATTCGCTCCGCTCGGCCTTGCCGAGATTGTCAATATAGATGACAGACAGGGCGTACCGCGGAAGCCACGTCTGACCGGAGCCGGAGTACCGCTTGGCCAAGAAGTAGACCGTGTTCGTACCCGAGTTCACGGGCATGGTCCTGGACGTGGAGACCGGAAGATACTGATTACTGGTGTCGATCGTGAACCATCTCTCTGTGTAGAAGTTCTCCGACGTCGAGTTGAAGCCCAGCGCGATCATCCCCTCGTAGGTGCCGTCCCAGTACCCGGAGGCGGCGCTGGCTTCCGCATACAGGTAGCCGCCCCCGCTCGGCACCTCGATGCTGACGGAGGTGACGGTCGTGTAGCTTCCCGAAGTCGTCAGAAAGCCGGAGGACACGGAATAATCGCATCGAGGCGGATAGCCGTCGGCGCTGTAGGTCCAAGCCGTCCCCGCAATCTTGCTGGGCGCGGTGGCCGCCGTCGAGGAGACGTCGGCGTTGACGATGGCGCCATCCGCGATTTCGCTCGTGCCGACCGAACTCGCCGCCAGATCGGAGGCTGTCAGACTGTTGTCGGCGACATCCGCGCTCGCGACGGTCCCGTCGGCGATGTCCGCGCTCGTGATGGTCCCGTCGGCGATGTCGGTGCTGACAATCGTCCCGTTCAGGATGTCGGCGCTCGTAAGCGTGTTATCTTCGATCTCGCTGCTGTCAATTGCATTTTGCGGAAGCCGTGCCTCCGCGACGGTGCCGGCGTTCAAGTTGGACGCGTTCTGATAGAAGGAACCGTGTTGGCCGTCCAGCTTGTCCGCGTTTTCACAGTCGGTCGCCAACGGCGCATAGAACGCGTACGGCGTCGCCGTCAATTCCTGCCGGGGAGCGAGCGTGACGAATGATCCGCTGCCCGCCGGCGACCGGACGGCGATCTCGATCCAACGAGCATCCCCCGCGAACGCGGCCGTGCCAAAATCGACCTGCACGGTGAACAGGCCGTTTTGGACGCTAACGCCGCTGACCGGCGCCATCAGGGACACCTGGGCGCCGCCGATCGCCGCGTCCCAGAGCGTGAATTGGAAGTCCGCGCTGTCAGTCACAGGCAGGCCACCTTCTTTGAGTTGGCCCTGGTACGTGAACGCGGATCCCATGGGCGCGGCGTCCACCGCCGCAACCCCCAACCAGAACAGAAGCGCAATAGTCAAACAGGTTTTTCTCGGCGTGGTCATAGGTGGACTCCTCAAAAGAAATGTGGTTGTTCGCCGTACGACTCGGCGTCGCGCGGCCGAAGGACAGGACGTGGGTCCCGCCCGTTCACTCCATCCGTCATGTCGTGGCACGCACATCGCACGCTTGTAGCGCACGCGAGAGACGCGGTCTTCCCGACTTCGTCGTCGCGTCCGTGCGAAATCGATCAGATGAAAAAGATATGTTCGGCGGCGAGTCAGTCCGCTCCGGTTCGAATGCTCGCCGGTGGTGTCCTTGGTTGAAGACGTGCATCATACACACGTCGTGCGATACTTGCAACCTGGGACCTGCCTGGAAATCGAGCTGTCGCCAGGCTGGGCAAACCGGGGGAATCGGTCGCGGCGCCGCAGGGCGACTCGCCCATGGGAAGACGTATGGCGGCGGCGTGCCGGCTGCTGACGTGACGGTTGCCCCGGGGGCTGTCGCGGGAGTACGCTGAGCGACTTGGGAACGATCTCGTGCCCTCTGTCTTCTTGTAAGTCAACGGTGTCATCATGCAAGATCGGCGTTTTCGCAATCGCGGTTGGGTGTGCGTCGCGTTGCTGCTGGCGCTCGGCGGTGGCGCCTCGTGGGCGCAGGAGTCGCAGCCGGCTCAGGTTCATGGAACGCTCACCGAGATCAAAGGCGTGCCCGTGCTCAAGGTCTGGGGCACGCCGCGGGAGCAAGGCTACGCCCACGGCTACCTGCTGGCGGAGCGGATCGCCCGCCTGTTTGATCGAATGCTCGCCGACGGCGTCATCTTCACGCCGGAGACCTTCGACCAGCAGCTCCTGGCCCACCTGGACCTGATGAAGATCGATCCCAGCTACGAGGCGGAGCTGCGCGGCATATTGGCCGGCGTCGAAGTCCGACTCGGCGGGCCTGCGGAGATTCCGTCGCTCGGGCGCGCCCTGCGCTACGAGGACTTGGCCGCGGTGAACTGCATCGACCTGAAGGCCACGCGATTCGGCTGCTCGTCGTTCGTCGCCTGGGGGCCGATGACCAAGGATGGCCGCACCCTCTGCGGGCGCAACCTCGAATGGCCGGCCGACCGGGCGCTGTTGGAGTCGCAGATCGTCCTGGTTCATCTGCCGGCGCCGGGCTCCAACTCCCTTGGGTGGGTCTCGGTCTTCTTTCCGGCTTGCATCGGCTGCGCAACGGCCATGAACGCGGAAGGCATCGTCATGGCGCAACACGATGCGATGGGCAAGCCTCCAACTCTGTCAAAGGGTTTCACCTCTCGGTCGCTGATGCAACGAGCGGCGCTCGAAGCCACGCGCGCCGGCACGGCCTTGAACGATGCGGCGGCCGTCTTCAAGCAACAGCACAGCTTCCTGGGAGAAAACATGTTGGTCGCTTGGCCGTGCAGCGGCCACGGCACGGCGGCCGCCGTGTTCGAGCACGACGCCGACCTGGGCACGGGCGATGGCGTCACGACGCGCCAGCCGAAGGCGTCCGACGCCTTCCTCGTTTGCACGAATCATTATCGACAGCGCCAAACGCCGACGGCGTGCCCGCGCTTCTCGACGCTGACCTCGCGGCTCCAGGCGATCGCCGAGAGCAAGGGGCGCAAGCGCGTGACGGTGGAGACGGCCTGGAAGCTGCTGGAAAGCGCTCCCATCGAACAATTGGCCACGTATCATCGCGTCGTGTTCGAGCCGGACAAGAAACGGATGCACGTGGGCTTTCCCAAGAACGGCGATCCGACGTCGCGGGGCAAGATTATCACGCTGGACGTATCAACGCTGCTGGAGACGCCCACGCGCTGAGCAGGACGCGAAGCGTGATGGCTCGCGTCCCGGGTCCGCGCCGATCGAGC
>CAZERK010000063.1:0-11761 GCA_964514515.1 uncultured Planctomycetaceae bacterium | reverse complement strand
CGTGGGTCCTGGGTTCGAGTCCCAGCGCTCCCAATCTTCATCTTGCTCGTGTTTTCTCCGTGTCTTCCTTGTGTCTTCCCCGTATCCCCATGCTCAATTGAGGCGGCTGCGAGAAACCCAGAATCGCATCAACGAAAAGCTCGCGAATCGCATCAAAGCGCCTGCGAGCGGTTTTGCCTTCGGCAGAACGCCGCGCGTCGTCAGAAGCCCTTCGGCGTGCCCGGTTCGGCCCAGAGGTCCCAGCCTGCGGCGGCGGTGTAGCGCGTGTCGATGTAGCGATGCTCCGCGTGGCCGTCCATCATGGCCATCGCGTACTTCGAGTATTGCCGGTGCCAGCCCGTGCCCAACTCTTCCAGGCAGCTTTGCCCGAGCGAGCCGTCCGGCGGCCGGGCGTCAAGCATGTAGGAGTTCATCGAGTTCTCCATGAACAGGACGAACTCGGAAGCCGCGCCGCCGACCTTCATCCGCAACATCTGGTTGCCCGCCAGGCTCATGATGTCGATGTCGCCGTAATAATCGTCCTCGCCGTACCAGGGCGGGCTCTCCAACCAATACCAGTTGATCGCGTAACTCGTCCCGTTGACCTCCCAGGCGGAGAACCGGTCGTCCCCGATGGGCGGGCGACAACGATCCAGCACGTTCGGCGTCGTGTTGTTCTTGTCCGACGGGCACATGTAGATCTTGAGCGGCCCTCGATGGATGCCGGGCGCGAGGAACTTGTTGTACGGACGGGCATAGGTGGGCACGACGTGCATATCCGTGTTCCAGCCCCATTCCGGGTGAGGCACCTCGGTCTGGAAACCGCCATAGACGTGTTCGGAGATGAGATCGACGACGCCGAAGCCCGTATCCCAGCCCAGGTGCCACGGCTGCGTCGCCAAGCCCTCGTCGTCCATGTAGAGCATCGACGCCGTGGCGATCTCCTTCAGGTTCGCCAGGCATTTGCCTATGTGCGCGGTCTCTCGACCCGCGCTGATGGACGGCAAGAGGATGCCCATCAACGAGGCGATAATCGACATGACGACCAACAACTCGATGAGCGTAAAAGCCGGTGCAAACGGCCCGCCGCGCGATCCGGCAGCGCGGCCCCGGGGGCCCGGGTTGATTCGGATGGGTGGAGTCTTTGTGGGCATCACGGACGCTCGCGGTACACGATTATACGCCGCGATCATCGTGATTCTCCAGGCGACGCGGCCGCCTCGTCCGCCCCCAGCCCCAACGGATCGTATCCCTCTATGGTAAACGGCGGTGTTCGCCAGACGTTCGCGCCGACGTCGAAATACGCCTCGGTCAGCGCGGACCTGATCGTCGCCTCATCCGTCCGATCGGGGTCGAACGAGATGCGCACCGTCGCAAGGCCCGGTCCCGGCCAAGCCTCGATTCTCAGGTAGCCCGGAACCTCAAACTCGTCGTCGCGCTCCAGGTAATAGGCGAACAACGTCGCACGGCCGCGACAACTCAACTCGCTCACGCGCAGCTCGACCGTCGCCGTCCGGGCGGGCTCGGCCCCCCGAACCCTTACGAACGAGGCCATCGGAAACGTGTAGACGGCTGCGACGGCCGTTGTGACGCACAACAACAACGTCCCGATCAGCACCGCCTGCGGCCAGGCCGCCCCGGACGGCCTCGGCGGCCCCCACGAGATGGCTCGAGCCTCGGAGACCGGACACGCCTCGACGCAGTTCAGGCACGACAGGCATCGGGCCGCCGTCACCTCGTGCACTTCGTGGACGGGAATCGCCATCGGACAGGCCTGCGAGCAACTCTTGCAGCCGATGCAGACCTGAGCGTTCCGTTTGATCCGCGCCACACCGAAACGTGAGAACGGCTGGAGCACGGCCGCCAACGGGCACAGCCATCGGCAGAACGGCATCGTGACGAAGACTGAACCAAGGACGAGGCCGCCGGCCACGACGTAAGCCCAGAACGTGATATCCTCGCCGTGGCGGCTGAGCAGGGCGTAGCACGGATCAAAGCCGCGAAACATCAACTCGCCGCTGCGATACGTGAACCATAAGACGACGGCCAGCACGGCGTACTTCAAGAGGGCCAGGCCTCGATCAAGTCGGCCGAGGACGCCGCGCGGGCGAAGTCCGGCCCAGGCGGCCAGGCTGCCGAGCCATTCGGAGATCGCCCCGATCGGGCAGGCATACCCGCAGAAGGCCCGACGGAGCAGGATCGTGACGCCCAGCACGGCCGCCAGGATGTAGAAGTTCGAGACGCCCAGCGAGCAGAGCATGTTGCCTTCATGAAGGTAGCCGTACAGGGCCTCCACGCCGCCGAACGGGCACCATCGCTCGGCGTTGCCTCGAACGACGAAGACGCCGACGACGGTGATCGCGAGAAACGCCAGTTGGACGAGTCTTCGAGTTGCCTTCAGTCCGATGGTCATCGAGCAGTCTACGTCTGCACGCAGCTATCCCGGTGCACACCCGGATCGCCGACGTGCGACAACCACGCGCGCTTGGCTCAGTATATCCGAACGCGCAGCAGGCAAAATCACCGTGCGCAATTCGGGGGCGCGCAGGGAGCGGCGAATCGGCCGCTACTGTCTGCGTCGCAAGGTCGCGCACGGTGATCTAGTCACGCGGACGCCACGGGCGGGTGGCGCAAGACCGAGTTGCGAGGGAGACGGTCAGCGGATGTTCCAGGGATCGCCTCGCAGCACGTCCTTCAGCAATTGGAGCGCAGCGCCGGCTTCCGCCTGTTTCTGCGAATCGCGGCCGCGGGCGGAAACGGCCGCATGGACGCCCTGAATCGGCGGGTTCTGGTGGGAGGTCCGGATCATGCCCGTGACGCCGTCTTCCATCGTCTTGATCAACCCCAGCAGGACCGGCCGAGAATCCGGATGGGTCGCCGGGTCAAAGTAGCGGTCGACGGCGTGCGCCAGGAGGGCATACACGTTGGAGAGGAGGTCTTTTCGCTGCTCCTCGCCGGCCCCCGCATAACAGGCGCTCGCCGCCTTGAAACCCGGCTCATCGACGGCCAGATCGATATACACCGACGCGGAGTCCGCGATGCGCTTGGCGAATATCTTGTTGAGCGCCCAGGCACAGTCGCCTCCGAATGGCGTTCCCTTCGCTTCGGCGTAGGCGTCGATCGCCTCGTAGATCATGCGAAGGGCGAGGTCGTCAGCCTCGGCAGCCCCGGCCCGCCCGAGGGCTCGCAGCGCGGCACGACCGGCCGCCGCGTTGCTCCTCAGCTTGTCCTGGAGTTGCTGAATCCCACGAGCCGCTCGATAGCGGATCGCCGCGTGCTTGGAGGACATCGCCGACGCCAGCGCCTCGGCTGTGTTGGCATTGTCCAACTCGGCGAGGACCTGCACGCTGTCAAACGCAGCCTCGAACGCGTCGCTCGCCACGAGAGAGCTGAGTTCACGTGAGCAGACCTCGGCGTACACGTCCAGCGCGGCCTCCGTAGCGCCTTGCGTCTTCGCAGGCCGAATCAGTCGATCGACCGCGGCGGCCCGTCGCTTCGCGTCCGTGCCGGCGGACCGAAGCCGGCTGACCCGCTCCGGGACCTCCGCCTGGATGACGGCCCGATCGTGTCGCTCGATGGGCGCCTTGGCCATGAGTTCCGCCAGCCGATCCTGGGCACGCGCAGGCAGGCACACCGTCGTCAGCAGCACCGCGACGACTGCAACGAATGATGACCGATGGAACATAGCAGCAACCACGCCCCCCCGCGATCTGGGCTGTCCAGATCGCCCGCTTCACCCTGCCGACCCCCGCCTGATGGCTCCAGGCGGACTGGCCCGACACGCGGTCTTCTAACCGTATCAGCTATCGTCAGATAGTGTCAAGGCCCGCAGGGGCAGAAAGCTCGTCGCGTGCCCTTGCCGGCCCCTCGACCAAACGCGAATCGGCCGCCGCCTGATGCACCGCCTGTTTTATCGCCCCGTCGACGCGCGTTCATCAGCAGCCGTTTCTTCGACGCCTGCTCATCGACGGCCGCGTCATCGACGATCGCTGCTCCATCGCCGCGCGATTCCGCCGAGACTCCGCCCCCCCCGCCGCGATTCTGCGCGCGTTCGATAAGCACCGCACCGCTTGCATATTCACGAGAGCCCTCGGCCTTGCACGTGTTCGGCGTGTAGCGTCGGCCCCCTGTGGCCGACGCTGTTCGCCAGCGGCGCTCGATCTCCCCATGCGTCGCCCGCAGGGGGGCGACGCTGCATCTGCGCCTCCGTGCCGAACACTAAACAAGCACTCAACCAAGGCCAACCGCGCTCAACGCGCACGGCGCAGGGCGTCGGCCTCGACGAGAAGCTGCCCGCCGGCCAAGGCCGGCGGCTCTCAACAAAGCACGCCGCTTCCGTCTGGGAATCCGTGTTCGCGCGAGGACGCTACACTATAGGCTGAGACGCACTCGGTAGCGCCCGTGCCCGGCAAGGCCAGGAACACCAGAACGGAGAAGATAATGCAATTGCGTCGACCGACTCGTCAGGTTCGCGTGGGGCCCGTCGCCGTCGGCGGCCCGGCGCCGGTCTCGATCCAGTCGATGACCAGCACCTGCACGCACGACGTTGACGCGACGGTCGCCCAAATCCACGCCTTGGCCCGAGCCGGGGCCGAGATCGTCCGCGTCGCCGTCCCGGAGCGGCGCGACACGGACGCGCTGCGGCCCATCCTCGCCCAGTCGCCCGTGCCGATCGTGGCGGACGTGCATTTTCATTTTGAGCGGGCCTTGGAGGCGATCGACGCCGGCGTCCACAAGATTCGCCTGAACCCCGGAAACATCCAGGACCGCCGGCAGGTCAACCGCGTCATCCGGGCGTGCCGCGAGCGTGGCATCCCCATTCGCGTCGGCGTCAACGAAGGGGGAATCGTCGAGCGCCGCGACCGGCAGAAACGTGCGGCGGAGAAGGCCCGACTGGCGACGGACCGCGAGCAGCATCTCGTCGAGCTGATGCTGGAGAAGCTCACGGAGTCCATCCGACTCTTCGAGGAGAACGACTTCCACGACGTCGTTCTCAGCGCCAAGTCGATCGATCCGCGGATCGTGATCCGCGCCTACACGGCCATCAGCGAACGGTTCGACTTCCCGCTGCACCTCGGCGTCACGCACGCCGGGCCGCGCGAGACGGGCTGCATCCGGTCCGTCGTCGCTCTGGGAACGCTGCTGGCCGGCGGCATCGGCGACACGATTCGCATCAGCTACGCGAGCGATCCCGTTCTGGAGGTGCAGGACGCCAAGGAACTGCTGAACTGCCTGGGCTTGCGGCCGCGCGTCGAGCCGGAACTGATCGCCTGTCCGACGTGCGGGCGGATCGAGGTAGACTTGCTCACGCTCGTGCAGCAGGTCCGGGCGCGCCTGGCGGACCTCCCGGCGCCGATCAGGGTCGCGGTGATGGGCTGCGTCGTCAACGGCCCCGGCGAGGCGGAAGGCGCGGACGTGGCGATCTTCGCCGGCAAGGGCAAGGGCATCCTCTACGTGCAAGGCGAACAAGTCCGCACCGTCGCCGAGCACGATATGCTCGACGCCCTGTACGAGGAGTGCGCCAAGCTGGCCGAGAAGGTCCGTCGCGGCGAAGCCCGACTGGGCGCGTTCGGCGAGGGCGGCGAGTAGGGCTCCGACGCCCGTTGGCATGCTGCGTACGATGGGCTATGTTCGTAGCGGCCAATGGATGGAGTCTCTCCATAATTGTCTGGTGCAAGAAGCACCGCTAGAATCCGATGATAGTAAGGTGGGTGGGTCTTGCCGCGGGCAGAAAGGCAGGAAGAGCATGTCACAGCACGTACGACTCGATTTCGACAACCTCCCTCTAGTGGAGGTGGCCGTCCGTGCGACACTCGAGAAGCCGATCGCAATCAAATTCTCGTTGCTCAGCAAGATGCACGAGGAGTTGCGAGATTGCTTTCCGACTCTGTCTGAACCCAGATATCGCGATGTTCCTCCGGGGGTGGCTCCACAATTTACCATCGGAACGGGGCAGATTCCGGGGGCCGTCTTCGAGGGACATAAAGAGGGACTGGCGATTTCGGTTTTTCCTGACTTGCTCGTCGCCCGATGGCAAAGGCCTCCTGCGGCGTCCTTGCCCGATTATCCGCGCTTTCCTGCGCTTCGCGAGGCGCTCTGCAACGGACTCGACGCGATGCGTAAGGCGCAAGGCAACGAGAACATGCCGACAATCAAGGTTGTCAACATGTCCTACGTGAATCTGCCTAGAATCGCACATGCTGAACCCGTCCTTCAAGACTACTTCTCTCGGAAAGCTCACGTGGAATTCGTCCGAGACGCGAAGATTGTCCACAAGGCCGAAGTTTCTTGGCGAGAGCACGATGGTTTTGATTTGAGATATTGCCTCGAAGCCGTCTCCGAGCCGATCGATGAACAGACGATCGAGGCGTACTGCCTCACGACGGTTGGGGGCATGTGCGTTCAGCCACCAGCAGACGTGAAGAGTTGTCTCGATACTGTACATGACCGTATGCAGCGGCTCTTCCGTGACTTGATTTCTGATCATGCAAAACGGGTTTGGGGGTTCAAAGAGGCTTGATATGCGCATTGCTGAATCAATGGCTCTCTATGAGGCGCCGCCTCGCCGCCCGTGGCTTGAGCGGAACCCCGCTGAAAATAGTGCCGTCTCGGAGTATGCGCCCTGGGATTTCATCGAGGCGGCAAAAAACGTCTTGGCGTGGTTGATAGTGCGGCCGATTGGCAGGTCAACGGACGCCGACTGTCTTGTGCGCCCCGAGGACTATCTGCATGCTCAGGTCGAGAAGCTCGTTGAACAAGTCAAGAACGAGCTTCAAGAGGACATCGCAGAAGCCAGACAAGCAGAAGGCTTGCAAATCGGCGAAGCCGCAATCAACGCGTGTTTGCGTATGGTGCGACGAGCGGTACCGCATCTAGCGCTGGCCAGTTGCTTGAAGCTAGGCGCTTTCTTGGAGGAAACAAGGGAGCTGTCATTCGTAGTCCAATCACTGATTACCGACAGGCGGTTCAACTGCCGGATTTCTCCTGATGGTGCATCTGCGCGAGTCATTCGGCTTGACGAGAAAATGCAGGCGATATCCGCCGACTTCAACGTGGACGATCCTAATGGGCCGCGGGAGCTCGCCGAGTGGGTGACCAAGCGCGATTGACCTCCTTTTCCATTGAAGACTCCTTCCTTCGCCGCATCAGCAGCAGAGGATGTGTGCGCGAGGACGGCACGATCGGCGCCGATGCCTTCACGCATCGGCCAGAAAAGAAAGAGACCGCCCTTTCCTTCACCTATCAGGACGGTTCGCTGAAGACCTAAGCGCAACTGGATGATTATCATCGATACAATCGCCTGCCATCGGGGGATCTGCCCGGCATCTGTAGGTTGACCTTCTACGATCTCACAGAGGGAATCTGCCCGCCACTCCCACCACGCCATGAGCCGGATCCAGCCGACGAACGATACGGGCATCTGCACTGTGTTACCGGCCTGCCGCATAACGAGGTTCACAAGGAGCAGCTTGCCAAGCTTGCGACCCGCAACGGGATCGTTCGGAGGTTCGTGAGAGCAAAGAGGACAACAGCTTCATGAAACGTCCCAGGCTTATGAAGCGGCCTGTGGCAGCGGTCAAGCCCAACTGGGCGCGTTCGGGGAAACGGGCGGGTAGGTCGAGGAACGATCAGCCGGTCAGAACGCGGACCATGCCGAAGAAGAAAAGGCCGATGTAGATGGCGGGCAGCAGCAGCTTGTCGAGCACGTTCGTGGCCAGCAGGATGGCGAAGATGATCAAGCCTGCACGGGACAACTTCTCCATCCAGGCGGCCAGCTTGTTCGGGACGAGGGACTGAACGACGCCGAAGCCGTCGAGCGGGGGCAACGGCAACAGGTTGAAGACTGCCAGGAAGACGTTCACCCAAATCGCAGCCTTGCACAGGCAGATCAAGACGATCCAAAAGGTCTCGCCCTTCGCGCCGACGATCACCGGCGCAACAAACGGCACCGGCGAGTCAAGAACGATGCTGCCGGGAAACAGCAGGTCCATCACCAAATGCGTGAACACCAGGAGGGTCGCCCCGGCGCCGGCGATCATCAGATTCAGGGAGACGCCGGAGACGCCGACCGCAAGCGAGCCCCGACGATAATGGCGCAGCCGCATCGGACTGACCGGCACCGGCTTGGCCCAGCCGATCACCGTGTCGCTCTTCATTAGAATGAGTATGCCCGGCACGATGACGCTGCCGACCAGACTCAGGTGCTTGATCGGGTTGAGGCTGAAGCGCCCGCGCTCTCGGGCCGTTGGGTCGCCCGACCAATAGGCGGCCATCGCGTGCCCGATCTCGTGAAACATCAGGGAGACGACCAGCACGATGCAGTACAGGACGCCCTGTGCCCAGGACATCTTGAGATCATCCGCCTCAGCCGATGCGTCCGATTCGTCCGTTCCAGCCGACCTGTCCGACCCGGTCGCCCCGTCTGGTCCATCCGATCCGTCCGAGTCAGGCGCCCCAGCTTCTGTATCTAGCACGTCATCATCAGACATCGCTGCTTCGGAAGCATCTGCGCCGGTCGCTGCGCCGGCCGCCTCGGCGGAGTCAAGCGCCGCGTCCCCATCCGACGGCTCATGCTCCGCGCGCTCGGCAGCCTCCCCGGCTTCCCGCTCAGCGAGGTAGTCAACGATCTCGTCAATTGTCGCCTGGCTCTCGCCGCTTTCGCGAAGCTTGTCCGCGATCGCCGCCCTGAGCTCGGGGGGCACCGTTCGTCCCTGCTCGGAGACGCGATGGCGAACGACGCTCGCCGTCGTCACCGTTAGCGATATCAACGCCAGGATCAGGCCCGCTGTGCCGACGCGACGATCGTGAGGCAGCGGATCCCGTTGCGCCAACAGCACGATCGACACGATGAGGAGCGGCAGCGCGGCCAGCACGCCGACCGCCGGCACCATCGCCGGCAGCGCCAGAATCCAGACGGCCACGGCCAGCTTCGACGCCACGGGCCGGAGCTGCGGGTCGATGAACGTGGACCCGTAGCCGAAACTCCGCGGCGGGATCACCTCATCGAAGAATTCCCGATCTTGCATCTCAGCGCGTCCTCCTTCGGCCGTCCCGCATTGGCGGGCGCCCGCCCTCCTGTTTCGGCGGCTCAAACGCTCTCCGCCGGCTGGATACCCAGCGCGCTACCGGTCCCGTCGGCACGGCATGGTACCTGGAGAACGCCCCCGGAAACAATCCCACGCAGCCCTGAGTGCTCGGTTGAGAACCCGTAGCGTTCCCGGCGCGCCGGGACGGCCGATGTAGAACACGAAAAACTCAGCGCATTGTGAACTCGGACCGCGGCTCCAGTCCCAATCGCACGAGGTTCTCAATAGAGCAAAGCTGTTTCGCAACGGCCCGCTTGCGGCCCCGCCCGGACCGACGTCCGGGCTCCTTGACGTCACGAGACAGCCGCCAGAGCGGCGCCGCGACAGTCGGGCGCTGCATCCGGCAGCACGATCAATCCTGCTCGCGTGCTTGACAAGGTGCGTCAAGGGTATTACGTTTTATACTTTCGTATTACTACACGAGGACCCTCTGCAACTGGAGGAGAAGAAATGACACGAGCCTGTTGGATGTGCATGGTCATCGCCGCTTGTCTGACGTCCGTTTCCGCCGTTCGCGCGGACGACCCCGATTGGTCGGCCATGCCCTACACACCGCATTCCGAATATCAGGGCGTCGACGAAGACGGCAACGGCACGTTCCCGCTCAACGACCAGATCAAGGTCCGAGGCATCATCCTGAATCGGACGGAGGAGATGCTTGATTCGACGCCCGGCGCCCCAGCGTGGCTCGGCGGACAATGGCAGGTCTACGTGCAGGCTTCCGACATGGACGACTTCGGGGGAACCGCCTGTTACATGGGCCAACTGTACGGCAATCTTCCGTTCAATCCGCCGGAGGAAAGCTACACGACGGAAGAATGGCTCGCCGAGCTGCAGCGGTTGAACTTCGATCCGGAAACCGGCCACGCATTTCGCCCGGGCGACCTGGTTGAGGTTCGCGCTCGCGTGCCGGGTCTGTTCTATGGCGGCAAGGCCAACGTCAACGAGGCGCACAAGAAGAGTCCGCTCAACGACTTCGATTTCGTGTTGCTGGCCGCGGACTGCGGCGTGCCGGCGCCGACGGTCATCACGCTGTCGGACGTGAAGGACGAGAACGACCAGTACATCTTCAAATACTCACGCCTGACCGGCTGCGAGCGTTATCAGGCGACGCTCGTGCGGATCAACGACGTGGAGTTCGTGGACCCTTCGGGCTGGGCGCCGAACGCCACGCTGACGATCCGCGACGCCACCGGCCGCACGTTCCCCGTGAAGCTGGGGCTCGGCGACGGCTTCAGCCTCTATGAGCCCCCCACGCCGCCGTTCGACGTGATCGCCCTGTTCGACCAGGAGGACACGAACGGCGACGGCGACTACATGGACGGCTACCGGCTCTGGATCACGCAGAACTACAACGACAACGGGAGCATCCTGCCGCGCCCGCCCGTGACGCCCGGCGACATGAACTGCGACGGCGTCGTCGACGTGCTCGACGTAGAGCCGTTCGCTTTGGCGCTATTGGATCGGACCACGTATGAGTCGGCCCACGCGGACTGCGACGTGCAGGCGGCGAATTGCGACGGCATCTGCGGCATCAACGGCTTGGACATCCAGGCGTTCGTCGAGCTGATCTTGCCGTAGTAGGTGGGCATCTTGGGATCAGGCGTGCGCGGCACAGCATGACACGATTGAAGGGAACGGCCAGCGTGGACACAGGCTGCTGAGCGGTTCCGGGCCCGATAGACGGTTGCATCGGTTGCGTAAGAGATCCGCTCTCTGTCGAGTTCACCGCCGATGCACCGCCCGTTGACGCAAGGACCGCTCCAGCCTGTGCCTCGCCGCACGACGTCGCGATGCGCGGTTGACGGTAGCCCCGCGGCCGCGCAGGCTCGCGGCAACGCCGTGGCGCGTCTATTCGGAGCCTCGCAACGCCGTCGCGGCGCCATTTGGAAAGGTCTCGGCACGATGCAATACTCGATTGCCACGCACACGGGCAAACAGGGACGCTCCTGCTCCTGTTCAGGCTTGCTCGATCGGAAGAAGGGTGGCGACAGGGCGGCTGCTCGTGCCTTCACCGTCATCCAGTTGCTTGCCGTTCTGTTCATCCTTTCGTTGCTCATGGCGCTGTTGCTGCCGGCCCTGGGCCGGGCGCGAATCCAGGCCCGCGTCACGAGGGCGCACGCGGAACTGCAGCAAATCACCATCGCGATCGACAGCTATGCGTCCGATTTCGATGACGCCTATCCGCCGACGCGATGCGGCTGCAGCGCAAACGTTCAGTTTCAATTGCCTGTCGAACTGGCCACCTGCAACTACCTGAGCCGCAGGCCCGGGCCGATCCCCCAGGCAGACATCCCTGACGTCTTCGGCGACGGCACGACGTACAAGTACCGCGCCCCCGGGCCGATCTGGCTGAACGGCTCATACTTCGACAACCCGCGCTCGCCGAGCGCGCCTCGGGCCTACATCTGGGTGCCGGACGACTTCCCGGCTTGCGAGTCTTCGGACGGCAATTACTACTACGCCCGAAGAAACGAAGCGCGATGCCCCGTCACGTATGCGGTCTGGAGCATCGGGCCCGATCCGCTATCCGAGAAGTTCCCCCGCAGCGGCGACACGCAGCAGATCAACGAAGCCCGGTTCCCCTTGCCTCGGCAGTATTGGTATGCGCGGGCGGGCGATGACGGCCTGATCACGCACTTCCGTGCTCGCGAAGGGATCGGCTACACAAGTCCGTGACGCCTGGGCGTTCGCCA
>CAZERK010000062.1:2670-11772 GCA_964514515.1 uncultured Planctomycetaceae bacterium | reverse complement strand
CGCCCTCGAATTGCGCACGGTGATTTAGCGACGCTTCTGCGCGTCCAGCAGCACCTTCTCCAGCCGGACCGCCAGCACGTCCCTCGCGAACTCCCGTTCCGCCAGCGCCCGGGCGTTCCGCCCCATCGCCGCGCACAACTCCGGCTGAGTCGCCAGTTCCTGCAAGGCGTCGGCCAGCGCCTCCGGCCGACTCGGATCGACGAAACGCCCGCAACGGTTCTTCTCGATCGTTTCGCCGAGCCAGCCCGGGACGTTGATCACTACGGGCCGGCCCGCCGCCAAGGCGTCGAACATCTTGTTGGGTGACCAGGTCTGCTCCTTCTCGGTCGCGGCGTAGATCGTCATGCCCGCGTTGCAGCCGGCGACGATCCGAGCCACCTCCGCCTTCTCCGGCACAGGATCGCTGAACACGACGTTCTTCAGACCGTAACTCCGCGCGAGGTCTTCCAGCATGGGCCGCTTGCCGCCGCCGCCGTGCAGCACGATCTTGATGTGCCCGTTGCCGCGTTCGTGAAGGACGCGGGCCGCCTCGACCGCGTAATCCAGCCCGTTCGCCAGGCCCATCGCGCCGAAGTACACGGCCGCGAAGCTGTCGCCCAGGCCGAGTCGCTGTCGAGCTTGGCTGCCATCGAGGTCGGGCCGGAACAGGTCGAGGTCCGAAGCGTTCGTGATGACCGTCACGCGCTCGGGGGAAACTCCCGCCTGGACGATGCCTTCCTTCATCCCCGGCGACAAGGCCACGATGTGCACCGCGGCGTTGTAGATTCGCCTTTCCATCCGCCGCAGCCACCCGATGACCAACGGATTCCTGAGCGCCCCGAAGTTGACGAGCGCCTGCGGCCACAGATCGCGCACCTCGAACACGAACGGCACGCCGAAATGCCGTGCGAGCTTCATGCCCGGCAACCCGATGGTCAGCGGCGTGCTCGTCGCGAACACGATATCCGGCGGGGGCAAACGCCGGCCGACCTTCTCCGCCATCCGAGCGAACTGCAGGAAATGCAGCATCCGCCTTGCCCCGCCCATGGCCGTGCCTTTGGAGGAGTTGCCGTACGCCGCGGCGATGGGGACGGCGTGGATGCCGTCCACCATCACCTCGAAGTACTCCCGACCTTCCGGGACCGTCAGGATGTCCTCGGTCTGGCGGCCCGAAGTCATCATCGTGACGCGGTGCCCCTTTTGAACCAGCCGTCGGGCAAATTCGTAGGACCGTGTGCCGGTGTACGCCTGCCGCGTGCCGAAATATTGGTGCAGGTAAAGGACGTGCATGGAGCATCCCTCGCGAGGCGCACGGCCCCTCGGCGCGACGGGCGTGCGCTCGATTAAAGTAGTCGCAAGCCGCAGGCGGGGCAAGCGACCTGGCCGCCGTGCTCGTGGAAGCGGCGCCCGGGCGGGCATAAGATCGAACCTGCATGGCACCGCCCGCTGCGCGGATCGGCGGCGAACGTCTCTCCGCGGAGGTTTCCCATCGAGACCCAACCATCCAGACCCGCCGACGGATGCGACGCTTCGGACGGCGACCCTGATGCGGCTTCACCGCCACCGCCTCGCCGCGGATGGGCGCGACGACTGCTTCGCGGATGCGAGCACCTGTTGGCGGCGGGGGCGATCCTCCAGATGGTCATCCTCTTCTCGCCGATCCCGCGCTGGCTGTACGCGAAGATGGACGTCCAGGACTCGCTGCGTCGCGCCGACTACATCGTCTGCCTCGGCGGCGATCCGACGCGCGTCTTCGAGGCCGTCCGACTGCTCGACGAGGGCTACGGCGAGAAGATCATCGTGAGCAACAACCCCGTCGCGTCTCGGATGATGCGGGATTTGGCTGTCCGCTGGGGCGCGCCGCCCGACAAGGTGCTCGTCGATCCCGGCTCCTGGCGAACGGCGGACCATCCCGGCTCGATTCAACGGTCTTGCGGCGTCGATCCGCGGCACGACACGTGCATCATCGTCACCAGCTACGTGCACATGGTGCGTGCCCGCGCCTGTTTCACCCAGGCCGGCTATCAACACGTCATCATGCGCGAGCTGCGTTGGGAACGGGAGTTCCGCGACCCGAGAACCTGGCGATCGAATTTCTGGATCATGCCCGAGTTGCTGTACGAAGGCGCCGGCCTCGTCACCTACGCGCTTTGCGGATACATCTGACGACAAGACAAGAGCCGAGCCTGCCACGTCAGCAAGCTCGGCTCTCGTTCGATATCGATATCGTTGACCGCGGTCGTCGTCGGACGCCTTGCGAGAGAGCGCCGCCGCGTTGCATGTTTGGCCTGGCTGAACCGCCGAGCCGATCCACTCCGGCTCAGCCCGCCCACGCGCTCACGGCGACAAAGGCCAACAGGAACGACCGCCGATCACCGCAAACGACGTTCGGACTATAGCGCCTTCGCCGCGACCGAAGCCGCGTCGGCGGCATCCACGTCCAGGTCGCCGTCCATGTCACAGCTCAGGTCCTTCAGGGCGTGCTCGCCGAGGTCGGAACCCCAAGGCGTGCTGAACTGATTGCCGTTGACGTAGTCGACGTCGGCGGCAGTCACGAACCCGTCGGCGCCGCGCGGATACGCGCCGCGGTAGACGATCTCGCCCGCCACGTCGAAGCGCGCGTCGCCGGCCAGGTACGTGCCGTTCACCACCGTGTTGAAGAAGTTGTCATTGCCGGTCAGGCAGTTCCAAGCCTCGTCCACGGCCTCAAAGCCGGCCGCGCGGTCAAGCAGACCGCTGGTCGGATCGAGGGCCAAACCATCGGCGAAGAATCGGATGTCCTCCAGCGTGAAGTTGCCGTCGCCGTCGAAGTCGCCCAGGATCGCCGGGATGATGTAGGTGCCATCGCCAGGCGAAGCCGGCAGATCGGGGCAGCAATCCAGCAGAGCCTGCGGCCACGTTCGAGCTTGGTGATGGCAGGCGACCGCCGTGTAGTCCCCGTCGCCGTCACGCTGCAGGTAGTAGGCCACCATCATGGCGCAGATGTCGTTGATGTTGCGGACACCGTCCATGTTGAAGTCGCCCTGCACCTGCATGCACGCCCACAGGTTGCCGCCGCCGGAGATCCATGTGCCGGCCGGGCAGCCGAGATACTTGCCGTCGGTGCTGCCGTCGTCATACGGCGCGCCGTCGGTCAGTCGAACGGGGACCTTGCCGGCCGCGTTGACCGTGCCGAAGCCCGGCACGACCGTCTGCTGCGCGATGCGCACCGCATCCTGTGCCGCTTGGTTGAACTTCGGGTTGCCCTGCGTGTAATCCGTGGGGTCCGTCAGCGGCGGGATGGCGTCCGCGGCCGCCTCAGGAATGTAGTAGTTAACCAGAATGCCTGCCGGGCAGAACAGCGTCTCCGAGCCCGACGGGTTTCCTTCCCACGTGATCAGGCTGTCGATGATGTTGAGGATCAAGTCGCGCGGTGCGAGTCGCGCCATTGCCGGGGCGCCTTCGTGGCCCACGCGGCCCGATTCCGGGTCGCCGATGGTCGCCAGCGTCTGTGAACCGTTGATCTGATAGCCGGTGTTCACGTCGGCGTTGTCCAAGCAGGCATCGACCGACAAGCGAACGTACTGCGTTCCGCCGGCGACGTCCTTCATGACGTTCAGGATTTCATACCTGCCCGACGCCGCATCGACGATGGCCCGGCTGGCGCCGAACGCGCCGGTGTAGCCCACCGCCAGACGCTGGTTCTGAACCGCGCCCTCCATGATGCTGGAGCCGCCGCAATTGGTCGGCTGGCAACCCTGGACGTACGGGCTCGGCTGCGTCAGCGGCCCCAGTTGCGCCCATCTGGCGTCATCGAACTTCTTGCCGACGTTCTCGCCAACGCCCCAGCTCGGGTCGATCCCCAGCGAGTTCATCGTAAGATTGCGCGTGCCGGAACCCGAATCACGCGTGCAGGCGATCAGGTTCTCGCCGCTGGGCATGCGGCCCGTGACGAATAGGTACTGCAACTCGCTGAACCTCACGTTCTCCAGAGCCGCGCCGCGGTTGGCGATGATGGCCGCGGGCGACGCCGCGATCGTCGTGTCGAAGACGGTCCGTGCATCGGGGTTGTCCGTATTCGTGTTCAGGGTGATCGTCTCGTTCGGGATGAAGGGGTGGGGTCGCGACAGACCCTTGAGCTTGTTGCCCTGCGTCGTGCCCGACGCCGCGGTCGGATTCGTGCCGTAGCCGTCCTGGGTCGGCTTGCGGTTCCACGCGGCGTTGCCGCTGCTGCCGGCCAGCACAAACCACTTCGTGGCAACGTCCATGTTGGCGATGTCAATCGTCTGCGGACAGACGGGCGTGCCGCTCTCGGTCCTGCCGCAGCCAAGAGTCAGGGCGCACGAGACCAAGCCCGGCACGTCGTCCATATCCACCGCCAGGCTCTCGTCGTAGTCCGCGCGGAGATAGAGGCCCACGCAATCGGGGTAGGCCGCTTCGTACGCCGCCTCGCCCTCGATGATGGCAACCACCATCGCCTGGATATCTTCACCATTCACTTTGCCGTCGCAGTTCAGGTCCGCCGTGTTCGGCAGAGGGTAGCAGTTGGCTTCGACCCCCTGTCCGCAGGGCCAGGTCTTGGAGCCGGTGTTCGCCCAAGTCGTTCGATTGATGATGCCCTTCTCGCTGGGGATGCTGTTGGGCAGTATTCCGAGCAGTTGATAGTCCACGAATTCGGCCAGACCGTTGCCCGAGCCGACCGAGCGGTACTGCACCAGCCAGTGGCCGTTCCACGTGCCGCAATCCCAATCGGGCGCCAACTGGTCCACGCCGTAGATGCCGCACGTGCCGTTCACGAAGCCGACGAACGGGTCGCTGTTGCACGGCAGGGTGTCGCCATCCACGTCGCTGCAATCATTGGTCACGGCGGGGTAGCTGAAGTAGTCGACGAACAGCGATGCGCCGCTGATGTTCACCTGTCCTGCATTGGCGAAATTCAGCGGGTCCTTGTCATACGAATAGGGGTGAAACGGCTCCACGTCGTCGTCACACGTCGTCCCGTCTCCGAGGTACCAGCCGATGCGCGCATCGCATTCGGCTTCGGTTATCTCGGCGCACTGCGGGACGAACGGAAACGTGAAAGGCGCATATACGCAGGCGCCGGTCTGGGCCGATGCCGGTTGCGCCACACTGCATATGGCCAACGTTGTACAAATACTCAAAGCCAATAGCGTTCGCATTTGTCTTCTTCCTCCAAAATGAAATCACCATCGTCCGCGACGAGCCCCTCTTGGCCCGCCGATCCCACGTGCCATCCGGTCTGTCCGGACCCACGAATCGACCCGAGACGATCTCCGCCTGCGGGAACGCACCTCCCTTCGCCGCGAACTGCTTCCTTCCTCAGTCATCAGCCAGCCGCCTTCGTGCCGGGCGGCACGAGGACGACAGACTCAATCGTTCCAGGGGGGGCCAACCTTGTTGTGGCCGCTGATGGCGTAGTAACGATTCCCCCATTCGTGGTTCATCAAGGTGGTCAGGACGGACTTCTTCTCGATGTGGCCGTCGGCGTATAGGAAGTTGACGGTCCCTCCGCCGAGGGTGCTTCCGTCGCCGCCGCGATGGTGCCGCCCGACGGCATTCGTTTCCATGATTGCCGGGTTTTCGAACATCTCGATGCCTTCGAGGATCGTACGCACGCTCTGTAACCCGAAGGTCGGCGGATCTCCGTACGAGAAGCCGGGCGCCGCTTCCGGCGCGGCGTACTCGTCGGATCCGCTGGCAACGTGGCCGAACGGGTTGACCGGCCGATGGCTCTTGCACAACAGCCCGCCGCCTTCCACGACGCTGATCGCCTTCCAATTGTCGTTGAATTCCGTGGCCAGAATGGTCCGGCCCGTATCGTGGATTTGCGACTCGTTGACACAGACGTTGACGCGGACGCCGCCGGACAGCAGCCGCGTGAACTTGTTCCGCGGGAAGATGGCGGCGTTGCCCGTGTAGGCCATGCGGATCGCCTGCTTGTCCTCCACCTGGCTCGGCGGCCCGGAGGCGCCGAACCGATCGGACTGTCCGCTCTCCCAGCCTTGCGAGCCGGGATTGGTCCGCGGCGCTCCGCCGTTCACCATCGACGGACACGAGAAGGCTTCCTGAGGAGCTTGCCCTCGGCTGTAAAGGAAGTAAGACCAATGCAAATAGCCGTTGGGATGATCGATCGGCTGGTCTTCCAGATCGTAGTTGCCCGAGCCGTCGAGGGGATAGATGTAAGCCGGCGGATACATGCCGAGGTTGTCCGTCAGGTATGACCCCATCGCCTGGCCGACGTGGTGCAAGTTCGCCGCGCACTTCACCGCTCGGCCATGTTCCCGAGCCGCGCCCAGAGACGGCACGAGGATGGAGATGACCACCGCGATAATGGCGATCACGACGAGCAATTCGATGAGGGTGAACGCTCCGTCGATCCGCGCACTCTTCCTTGATTGCCCCCGCCGTCGAGCGACTCGCCTGGTCATAACTGGTTCTCCCTGAATTAGATGGACTTGCTCATTCCGTTTCGACGTGAACAGGCTGCACCGTCCGGGACGATCTCGTCGCGCGCCGGCGCGCCCAACTACGTGCAATCGATGCCAAGAAGGTGACACGACTGAGGGTCCCTCGCTTCCGTGGAACGGTTGTCGGATCCGTTCCCCGTGCCTGCATTCGCGGCGAGGCGACCCGTCGCCCGCGCCAACACAATCAATAAACGAGCATCCTCGCACGCCAGAGTTAAGCGATGATGACAGCGAGATTAAGAATAAGTGATCTGATGGTTAGGAATGGATCGGGCCGAGCGGGGCGACTTACATGGCCGTCAGCCGATGATCACGGCTGCTTCGGACGATCGCGAATCGCGGCAAGACGCGATGATGCATAAGATAGCAGCACGGTCCGATCCATGACTTCATTCGGCAAGCGCGCCGTTTGTTAAGAAGTCGTCAATGAACCATCAGCGACGCGTGAACGACGCGCGGTGATCCGCACAACGAGCGAAGGGCAGCGAGGTCCACCAACGTGAATGCGACGCCAACTATCCAGCCATGATGCCCAAGGAGCGAAGCCTACTCGAGCTTCTTGCCGCCCTCGATCTCGCCGGAAGCGTCATCCGCCGGATCAAGCGGCGCACGACCGATGCGCTTCCTGACGGCTTCGCGAAGCAGAAACTCGATCTGCGCGTTGAGGCTGCGGAGGTCGTCCCGTGCCCAACGATTGAGATGCTCCCACACATCCGGAGAGATTCGCAACAGGATGGCTTTCTTGTCGGCCATCGCATCCTATGCCGTGGATGATGAAGTCGGTCTCTTCGTCCAGCCGCGACCCACGCATTTGTCCGCTGCACGGGTTTCTCGTTTAGCCGCGACCCGAAGGGGAGCGCGCCAGCCCACCCGATCATGATCGCGGTGCTGTTCGAACCGGAGCGATGCGCACGGTCCCGCAGTCGAGGCCCCGACGCTTTGAAGCGACCGGCTACGTGTACAACGAGCCAGCGTTAACAACCGGCTGAGCCGCCTGCTCGCCGCACAAGACGACCAGCAGGTTCGTGACCATCGCCGCTTTGCGTTCGGTGTCGAGTTCGACGATGCCGTCCTTCTCCAGGTGCTCCAGGGCCATCTGAACCATGCCCATCGCGCCTTCGACGATCCGCGTGCGCGCCGCGACGACCGCCTCGGCCTGTTGGCGGCGGAGCATCGCGCCGGCAATCTCAGGCGCGTAGGCGAGATGGCTGAGCCGTGCCTCTTCCACGATGACGCCCGCCTTGCCGAGCCGCTCCTGCAGTTCCACCTGCAGCGCCTGCGACACCTCGTCCATGCTTTCTCGTAGCGACAGTTCGTTGCCTTCGGACGTGTCGTACGGGTAGCTGCTGGCCAGGTGCCGCACGGCCGACTCGCTCTGCACAGAAACGTAGTCCTTGTAGTCATCCACGTGAAAGACCGCCTTCGCCGTGTCCTGGACGTGCCAGACGACCACCGCGGCGATCTCGATCGGGTTGCCGCGCTGATCGTTGACCTTGAGCTTCTCGCCGTTGAGGTTCCGCGCCCGCAGAGAAACCTTGATCTTGTGCATGAACGGGTTGGCCCAGTAGAAGCCCTGCCGACGGGCCGTGCCGCGGTATTCGCCGAACAGGACGAGCACCGCCGCCGTGTTCGGCTGCAGCGTGAACAACCCGGCCCAGAGGACGGGCATGACGATGACCGCCACGATCCACGTCGTGACGTGCAAGCCCGTCCAGAGTTGGGGCGCGTCTTTCGGCAGCTTGGACGCCAGCGCAATTGCCCAGACCGTGCCAGCGATCACCGCGACCGTGCCCACACTCAACAGGAACAATGCCGTCCAGCCGTTCTTGGGTGTTGTCTCGAACTCTTGGACCATGAGAGGTACCTCCTCGCAAGCGCACGCGTCGCTAGCTAGTAGAATGATATCATGTAGATAGCAATTTGCAAACATCTCCTGCGGTTGTTCGTAACTTGTTTCTTGACAATAAATTGAATCGCTGACATGCCGCATGCCGTCAGACGGCACCGAGGAGCTGCCCCTTCTTTCGGGAAGCTCCGTCAACCCGGCGTGAAGCGTCTTGTCGGAATTCACCGATCTGTCGGCTTCGCAGAGGACAGCAAGGCCGCGGCATTTCATGGTTGCACGCGGCTCCATGCGAGGTAGCGGCCGAGCTCCTGCTCGGCCGGTGCGCAGAGAAAGACGGCCGATCCATCGCGGCGGATCGGCCGCTACGGACCCGATCAACTGCAACATGCCGTGGCCTTGCAGACGTCTGCCAGCCAAGGCGAGCCCAACGGCTCCGCCCCTTGAAGACTCAGCGGCTCCGACGCTCAAGCTGCGGCTGGCCGACAGCGCGATTGAACGTCGTCAGCCGCAAGCGTTCGACCAGCCAAACGCGCCGGTGGGGCTATGCGAAGATCGAGGTGTTTCGGGAATCCGGGAAACGTGCAGGATCGTCAGGCGCCGCGCGGACGCCAGTCAGGGCTCGTGCGCGGGCTCGCCCTTCGCAAGACCGCGAGCTTGACCAGCTTGCCGTCCTTGCGAACGCTCCAGAAGGTCCAGCCGTTCGTCGACTTGCGCCGGGCCGCGCCGCCGGCACTCAAGGCGCGACGACGCGGCCGGCGCAACAAGAGCCCGAGAATGCGGCGACTCCCTTCATCCCGCTTGCAACCGGTT
>CAZERK010000062.1:0-2660 GCA_964514515.1 uncultured Planctomycetaceae bacterium | reverse complement strand
CAAGTTCATGTCGCTGTTCGATGATCTGGGGATGACTCAGTTGCCTCCCGCGACGGCGGCTCTCAAGGCGCGTCGAAGCGGCCGGCGCAAGAAGAGCCCGAGATTGCGGCGACTCCGTTCATCCCGATTGCAACCGTTTCGTACGGATCCGAAGACGGCCTCAATCCAATTGCTTTCGGAATCGCGTCACGCTGAGGGTCAGGATGACGACGCAGCACGCGGCCAGGCCGAACACCTGCGGCAGCAAGTCCCGCAAGTCCGCGCCGCGCAGGATGATGCCGCGCAGCATCTCGATGAAGTACGTGACCGGCAGCAGGAACGTCACCAGATAGATCGGCAGCGGCATCTCCGATCTCGGGAACATGAAGCCCGACAACAGCACCGAGGGCATCATGATGATGAAGGCGAACTGGATGGCTTCGAGTTGCGTCGTCGCCAGCGTCGAGACCAACAGGCCCAAACCTAGGACGGTAACCATGAACAACGTTGACAGCAGCATGAGCAGCGTCAGGCTGCCGTTGATCGACACCTTGAAGACGGCCGTCATGAGCACGAGGACGATCAGCATCTCGGCGAACGACATGAGGGCGTAGGGCACGATCTTGCCGAACATCAGGCCCGCGCGCCCGACCGGCGTCACGAAAAGCTGTTCCAACGTGCCGACCTCCCGCTCGCGCACGATGGAGAAGCTGGTCAGAAACAGCAGCGTCAGTTGCAGGATGACGGCGATCAGGCCCGGCACGAAGAAATGCGAACTGTCCAGGTTGGGGTTGTAGAGCAGGCGGGTTCGAGCCTCCAGCGGCAGGGCGACCGCGCCGGTCTCGCTGCGAGCCGGGCCGGCTTGCAGGGCTTCGGCGAACACGCGGGCCTTGCCGATGGCCATCTGCGTGACCAGCAGGTTGACCGTGTTCATCGCCGTCGTGGCGACCTGGGAGTCGCTGCCGTCGACGAGGACCTGCACGCTGGCTTGTTCGCGTCGCAGCAGCCGCTCGGAGTAATCCGCAGGGATCAGAACGCCTGTATTGGCCCGGCCGCTCGTCAGGGCTCGACGGAAGGACTCCTCGTCATGCACGCGTTCGGCCACCTGAAAGGTCTGCGTGCTGCAGAGGGCCTCAACCAGCCGCCGGCTCTCCTGGCGGCCGTCCAGGTCGTAAACGACCAGCGGGATGTGCTCGATGGTCACGTTGATCGCATAGCCGAAGATCGTGAGCTGGAGGGCGGGCACGACAAACGTGAAGAAGATCGTCGTGCGGGCCCGGCGATTATGCGCGAACTCCTTCAGCATGATGGCGAGGAAGCCGTTCACGACGCCTCTCTCCTTTGCAGCGAGCGGCTCATAATGACGAAGACGTCTTCAAGCGTCGGCGCGACCGGCCGGCATGCGGCCTCGGAATCGCCCGGCGCCAGCGCTTGGAGCAGCGCCTCCGGCGTCAGCGACGCCTCGACCAGAACGTGCAGCACGTCGCCGAACAGCGTCGCGTCGCGCACGGCCGCGATCTCGTGAGCCCGAGCCAGCGCCGCGACCGCCTCGGTGCACGCTACCTCAAAACGCTGCGTCCCGGCGGGTGTCACGTCCGGGATGGCCTTCAGCTCCGCCGGCTTGCCCAACGCCCCGAGCCGGGACTGCAAGATGTAGCCCACGTGCGTGCAGCGCTCGGCCTCGTCCATGTAATGCGTCGTCACGAGCATCGTGACGCCGCGATGCGACAGTTCGAACAGCAGGTTCCATAACTCGCGGCGTGCGACCGGATCGATGCCCGCCGTGGGCTCATCGAGGAACAAGACCCGCGGTTCGTGGATGACGGCGCAGGCCAACGCCAATCGCTGCTTCCAACCGCCGGACAGCTCGGCCCCCAATCGATGGACGTAGTCGCCCAGGCCGGTCAGCTTGATGACCGTCTCCTCGCGCTCGCGCTGACGAGCCGGCGACAAGCCGTAAATCCGCCCGTAGAAGCGCAGGTTCTCGATGGCCGTCAGGTCGGGATAGAGGCTGAACTTCTGCGACATGTAGCCGATGCGACGCTTGATCGCTTCGGGGTCCCGTCGGATGTCGACGCCCAACACGGAACCGGTCCCGTCGCTGGGCCGCAGCACGCCGCAGAGCATGCGGATGAGCGTCGTCTTGCCAGCCCCGTTCGGCCCCAACAGCCCGAAGATGCCGCCCTGCACGACGTCGAACGTGACCTCATGCACGGCGACGAACGAGCCGAACCGCCGCGTCAATCGTTGGGTGCGGATGACGGGTTCGCTCATGGCTCGACGGCCTCGTCCAACAGCACGTCGGCCGCCATGCCGGCGCGGAGGCGGTCCTGGCCCTCTTCCAGCGTCGCCTTGATGCGAAAGACCTGCTTGCTCCGTTCTTCCGGCGTCTGGATGTTGCGCGGGGTGAACTCCGCCTCGCGCGCGATGAACGTCACCTTCGCCGCGAAGCGCTCGCCGGGAAAGCTGTCCACGCGGATAGGGACGCGCCGGCCCAATTGAACCGCGCCCAGCCGCGACTCCGGCACGTAGGCCCGCACCCACAACTTCGAGAGGTCCAGCAGCGCGACGCTCGGCGCGTTCGAGCCGACCAGATCGCCCGGGCGGAGATCGATGGCCTCGACGACGCAGCGACACGGCGACGTCACCGTCAACTCGTCGAGCTGCGCCTCGATGGCGGC
>CAZERK010000061.1:0-11773 GCA_964514515.1 uncultured Planctomycetaceae bacterium | reverse complement strand
CCAATACCTGAAGGACCGGCACCCGGAGCGTCTCGAGGCCATTTTGGAGGCGTTGTCCAAGCGGGTGCCTCGCCTTGAGAAGGTCGACGCCGAGATCATGGCCGATGGTCGCCTGCTGCTTCAGATCAAGGATGCTCCTTTCGCCAGGCCAGTCTTGGCGAAGTTCGCATCCGATGGAACCTTGAAGATGCTGGCGTACCTGACGGTACTGAATGACCCGTCTCCACCGCAACTCGTCGGCATCGAGGAACCGGAGAACCACCTGCATCCGCGTTTGCTGCCCGAGTTGGCGGAAGAGTGCCGAAACGCGTCCGCGCGCAGCCAACTCATGATTACGACGCATTCGCCGTTCTTGAAGCGTCAGAAGCAAGGCCCACGACTCAAGAAACCGGGGAGGCGGCGTTGATGCACCTGGAGTTCCTGGGCGAGGAGCCATCGTGTGAGGCTGCGCTGCATGGACTATTGCCTCGGATGATCGGGCCAGGCGTGACTTTCCGAATTCACCCCCATCAGGGGAAACATGATTTGTTGGACAGCCTCCCTGGCAAGCTGCAGGGCTACAAGCGTTGGATGACTGACGACTACCGAATCGTCGTGCTGGTGGACCTTGATACGGGCGACTGCCGCGATCTGAAGAAGAGACTCGATACGGCCGCTCGCCAAGCTGGACTCAGGATGAAACGCAAGACGCACCAGAGCGGGGCTTTTCAAATCCTGAACCGGATCGCTATTGAGGAACTCGAAGCGTGGTTCTTTGGTGATGTCGAGGCCCTGTGTCAGGCGTATCCGAGGGTGCCAGAGACGTTGGCCTCGAGGAAGGGCTTCACCGATCCCGACGGCATAAGCGGCGGAACAGCCGAGAGACTGGGGCAAGTCTTGAAGCGAGCAGGATACTATCGCGGCAGGATGCCAAAAATCGAAGTCGCAAGAAGGGTCGCCAGATTCATGGACCCGTCCCGGAATCGGTCGCGCAGCTTTCAGAACTTCCGCGCAGGGCTTCTCGAAATGCTCAGGAACGCCTGATAGGCTGACAGATGCCAACAGGCCGGAACAAGCAAGATGTTCGTTTCTCTCAACTGGCTTAAGGATTTCGTGGACGTTCCCGCGGGGATCGATCCGCGGGAGTTGGCGCTCAAGTTCACGTTGACGACGGCGGAGGTCGAAGGCGTCGAGCGCGTCGAACCGAACTTCGCCGGGCTCGTCGCCGCGAGGATCGAGGCGGTCGAACCTGCGTCCGGTTCAACGCAGCGCGCGAGCACGGGCGACACGCCGTCGCCGACCTCGCCGTTGAAGCGCGTCACGGTTCAGGCGGATCGGCGGTACACCTCGCTGACGACGGCGCCGGGCATCGCCGTCGGCAACACAGTCATCTATGCGCCGCCGGGCGCGACCCTCGCCGGCCACGTTGTCGGCACGGTCGATGCGGCCGGGCGTCCCAGCGAAGGCATGATCGTCGCCGGGCAGGCCATCGGTTTGCCGGTCGTCGGGGCGAACGCGATCTTCCTGCCGCCCCGGAGCGAGCCCGGCGGCCCAATCGATCCGCGGCTGTTCGACGACTGGATCATCGAAATCGACAACAAGTCGATTACGCATCGGCCGGACTGCTGGGGGCACTACGGAATTGCCCGCGAGGTCGCCGCCATCCTCGGCGCGCCGCTCAAGCCCTACGACGTGACGGATCCGGCGCAATTGCGGTCGTCGAACCTGCCGGCGATCCCCATCGAGATCGACGATCCAAACCTGTGCCCGCGATACACCGGCCTGCTGATGACGGGGCTGACGGCCCAGCCCGCCCCGCTCTGGATGCAGGTGCGGCTTGCGCTGTGCGGCCAACGGCCCATTGACCTGCTCGTCGACCTGACCAACTACATCATGCTCGAACTCGGCCAGCCGATGCACGCGTTTGACGGAGCGAGGCTGCCGAACATCCAGGTCGCCCTGGCCGCGCCCGGCGAACGGTTCACGACGCTGGACGGGGCAACGCGAACGATGCCGCCGAACACGCTGATGATCCAGAGCAACCGGAAATCCGTAGCCATCGCCGGCATCATGGGCGGCGCCGAGACGGAAGTCAGCGAGAAGACCGACACCGTCCTGCTCGAATCCGCCAACTTCGACGCCGCGACGATCCGTCGAGCCGCCACCGCGATGGGGCATCGGACCGAGGCCAGCGCCCGGTTTGAGAAGTCGCTTGACCCGGCCAACACGGTCCTGGGCATCGCCCGCTTTCACAAGTTGGCCGGGGCCGAACTGCCCGGGCTGCGACTGGCCAGCACGCTGAGCGATGGCTATCCCGCGCCGAAGGCCGTGCAGCCGATCGAACTGGATTGCGGCTTCGCGTCTCGCCTGATCGGCAAAGCCGTGTCGCGCGAGCAGGTCGCCGGCATCCTGGGCACCCTGGAGTTTCGGTGCGAGCCGCTGGACGGCGAACGCCTCCGCGTGACGCCGCCGTCCTACCGCGCCACGAAGGACATCGAGATCGAGGAGGACCTGGTCGAGGAGGTCGCCCGGTTCGTCGGCTACAACAACATCGAGCCGACGCTGCCGACGGTCACGGCCCGACTGTTCGACGAATCGCCGGACTGGGCGATCGAGCGGCGGACGTTGGACTATCTCTGCGTCGGCGGCGAGTTCGTCGAGGTCCACGATTACATCTGGTACGACGACGATTGGCTGAAGGCGCTGGGATACGATCCAGGCGAATGCCTGACCCTTCAGAATCCCGCGGCGGAGCATTGCGCTCGGTTTCGTCGAACGCTGCTGCCGGGGATGCTCGCGATGGCGGAACGGAATCGGCACCCGTTCGCTCGATTCCAATTGCTGCAGATCGGCAGCGTCTTCGCCGCAGGCCGGCCGACGGTCGAAGCCTCGCAACACCGCAGCCTGGGGCTAGTCGCCGTGGAGTCCGGCAAGAAGGCCGACGCCGCCGTCTGGGACCGATTGCGTTCGGCGCTGCACGGTTGGGGCCGACAGGTGCTCGAATCGAGCGTCGACTATCGCGAAACGAAGGCTGTCCATCCGTGGGAGGACGCGGACCGCCTGGCCGAGGTCGTCGTCGCGGGCCGGTCGGTCGGCCGCGTCACGCTTCTGCCGCTCGCCTGCAAACAACGGATCGACGAGCGGCTCAAGGCATGGTCCATCGGGATGGCGGAGATTAACCTGACGGCCGTCGCCGACCGGATCGGCCGTCACGAGAAGCTGCCGAGCGTGCCGCGATTCCCGCAGGTCCGACAGGACTTCAGCTTCCTCGTCGCGGCGTCGGACCGCTATGCGTCGATCGAGCGGCGGCTGGCGGAGTTCGGGCATCCGCTGCTGCGAAGGCTGTCGTTCGTGGACGCCTACGAGGGCGGCTCGGTGCCGGCCGGCAAGCGAAGCCTCACGCTTCGGGCTGAGATCGGCCTGGACGACCGCACGCTCGGCGACGACGACATCAACGGCTTCCAGGAAGCCTTCCGAGCGTTCCTGGCATCCCAAGGCATGGAACTCCGAGGATGACTCGACGATGACACCTGTACGGCATCGCGCCCCGTCGAGAGGGTCGCCCGCCCTGATCGCCGCTGCGGTCGCGGCGATCGTCTGCGTTTCCCTCAGAGCCGAGCCACCGGACGGCGAGAACGTCCGTCGCGTCCGCGGCATCATCGACCGGAGCGAAACCTGGTCGGGGCTGGTCATCATCACGGACGATCTGACCATCGAGGACGGAACCGTCACCGTCGAGCCAGGCACGGTCATCGAGTTCGCTCAGGCGTCGTTCGGGAGCCACCCGACGCTCACCGTCGGCTCGGCCTCCCGGGTCGGCGGCGAATTGGAGCTCCAGGCGACGGCCGATCGGCCCATCGTCTTCCGGACGCGGGCGGAGACCCATCCCGGTCGGCTGGTCATCAACGTCCGCAGCAGGCTGCGCCCCGGCGCGCTGCCGCCCGTGCCATCTCCCCAATTTGTGCCGCCCGAACCGTCCGCCCATGGCGCGGCGACGAGCCGGCCCGCCGCCGAGATCGGGCGCCCCAGCTCGGAACCGAACGAGATGGAATGGCGGTACGTGCGATTTGAGAACCTCGGCTATGCCCGTCCGACGCGCACCGATGGTCGAAAAGCCAGCCTCAGCGAGGCGGCCGTCGCGTTCAACGTTCTGGGCGGGCCGCACAAGCTCACGATCCGCGACTGCGCGTTCATCAACTCGTCTCAACTGGAGGTCCGCGCCTCGGACGGCGCCCAGGTCGCGATCCGCTCCAACCGGTTCGAGTCGCCGGGGCATCGCGCGGCCGTGGACGTCAGCGGCAACGAAGGAACGAAACCAGCCGGCGGCATCCTGGTCCAGGACAACGTGCTCGCCTCGACCCTCGCCGTTGCGTCGGCCGCGGCGACCATCGCGGACAACATCCTGATCGGCCGCGACGCCTGCATCGTCGTGCAGGACGATGCCTCGCCCCAGACGCGCATCGTTGGCAACTACGTCCACAACACAACGGACGAAGACGACGGGCATTACTGTCTGAACTGCGAGAACCCGGCCGCCGAGATCGCGAACAACGTCATCCGCGGCGGCACGGTTTGCGTGCTGAACGGCTCGCGGAAGATGTCGGGCAACGTGCTGATCGGGGCTGAACGGCTCCGCAGCAAGTACGTCAAGAACGCTCGCACGCATCAACTGGTGCAGGCCCTTCCTCTGGGGGCCGTCTTCGAGCGCAACCTGCTGCTGGGTCCGGCCTACTCGCTGCTCGTCCCGCAGCCTTCGCCCGTCGCAACGGCGACGCAGGAGCCGGCGTCCGCCGGCGAGGCGACGCCCGCGACGATCCGGCACAATCTGTTCGACGGATTCGCCGATACCGCTCGGGCCATCCACCTGAACCAGTTGAGCCGTCGCCCCGGCGCCGTCGCCGTCGTGAACAACGTCTTCCTCCGAGTCCCAATCGTCGTGTTCAACGAGTCAGTCGCCGACGCCTCGCTGGTCTATGCCGACTACAACGCGATGGCGCCTCGACCGGAGCATCCCTTCGAGCGAACCGCGCCCCGAGGCATCGAGCCGGGCCGCCCGGGCTTCAGCTCAGCCGACGTCGTGCGCGACAAGACGACCGAGTTGTACCTGCAAACGGCCGTTCCGGGCGCCCTGCCGGACTTCGACCCGGACATCCTGACGAAGAAGCTGTCAACTGAGAGCCTCCGCGGCCGCCTGTTCGATGCGTATCGCCCCCAACCCCGCAGCCCGCTGGTCGGCGCTGGCAGACTGGATCGACCCGAAGACGGAAAAGGCCCCCGGCCATCCATCGGCCCGAGCGAACCGACGAGGACGTCGAAATGACTCGGCGCCCGCTCAGCCATCTCTACCAGGGATTCTGCTTCGCCTCCCAATGCTCTGATAGCAGGAGCGATATCGGCTTGCTGGTAATCGACTCCCAACCTCGGCCCCTGCGGCCGAGTATGACAGAGCGTGCAACCAGTCGGCAGTCGGTGTCGGCCACCGGCCACGGGCGGGCCGGCTCCGGGCCGACGCTACATACAATCGTCAACCGGCATCGCCGTTCGGCAGCCTTGCCCGAGGGCGTCCTGCTACCTTGCCAGTAGGTCGAGCCATTCGCTGGGAATAGCCAGTTCCATGAGCCAGACGCGCTCCTGTCCCACGTCGCGGTTCCAATTGGTAGCCCAGACGACCTTCGCGGCGTCTCGGCTGATGGAGGCGTGCGTCTCTTCCCAGTAGGCGGCGGCCGTGCCATGCACCTTCGCGAGGTAGATCACGCGGGGATGCTTCGGGTCCAGCCGGACAAGCGTGATCGTGCGGTCCAGCCAGTTCTGTTCGGGATGGCCCGGTTCCGTCGTTGTCGAAACGACGCAATAGCCCGGCGCATTGCAGGAGATATGGACGCCGCTGTTCAGGCCGACCGGGGACTCCGAATCATAGAAGAGGCGGATCAGGCGGATTCTGCCTGTCCCGTCGTATCCATCCTCGGCATGGACAATCGGCTTTGTGCCCACGTCGAGAGGGAGCATGTCGATGGAGTCGGTCTGGCTGCTCTGCATCACGATGACCTCGTGCCCGTCGCTGTCGAGGCCGACGTCCGCATGAGCGGTGTTCACGTCGAGTTGATGGAAGGTCGTCAGGACGCGATCGGCCATGACCAGACCTTTGAGCTTCCCGCCGTTGTCCCAGTCGCCGCCGATGAGCACCCAGTTCCCCAGCACGGACATGCCCGCCCAGTCGATCCGGGATTTCTCGATCGAGATGGCGTAGAGGCCCTCCACGCGATCCTGGTCGCGATCCCACGTCAGCAGGTACCTGACGCGATAGTCGTCCTGGCTGCCCTGGAGCAAGACCGCCCAGTACCGCATGTCCGCGGAAGGCTCGCCTTCGTCCTTCATCGTGATGCGGTACAAATCGGGCTGGGCGAGGAGGATCGGACGGATCGTCGCGTCTTGCGAGAAGTCCTTGACCACGGTCGTCTGGCCCATCCGGACGTTCATCGAGACGATGCTGAAATCCCGGAAGCCCCAGAGGACGTCGGGGTCGTTCGGATCCCAGCGAGGCTCCGCCACGTCCACCGTTCGAACGAGGTTGGCCGGCTGATCGTAGGGGACCGAGGCGGCACGGTACACCCTCCAGTCGCCGTCGGGCAGGTATTGGAGGAGGACGAGGGTCTTGTCTCGGTTGAACGGATCATGCCGCGAGTACTCGTGCCGGAGCTTCTCGGTCTGACCCACCCGAGTCATCGTTGTGCTGAAACGAGCGTCCGTCAGAGATTGCCCCGGTAGAGGAGGCTCGACGGCCTCCAATGGATATCGCGGATTGTCCGCGGAGAGCGGGTCAGGAACCTCGATGAACGCGCCGGAGACAAGGCCGACGTCGACGCTCTGAGGCGAAGGAGCGCTTGATGGCGTTCTGCATCCCCAGACGCCTCCTGCCACAGCGATCATCGCAACGAGGCGAATCTTGGCTGACCGCGTTGTCTTCATGGCTGATGCTCTCCTGATGAACCATGCTTCTCGACGCGAGACCCGCAAGCCGCCCCTGTTCCTCATCGCAGCCAGCCGGAGAAGGCCGACCGGCTTGCAGAAACACCGACGGCACACAATCAGCGGCCCGTACAGGCGGAATCGACTGACCGCGTTCAGACGCGAAACACCCTACCGACGCGAGGCCGCAGCTTTGGCGTACATCGCTCGGTAGGCTGGGATGAGCTTGGGCCAGTCGAACCGCTCCGTGATGATCGCTCGGCCTCGTTGTCCCATCTCGCGACGTACCGCGTCGGGCCATCGCAGCATCTCCCGCAGCGCGACCCGCAGATCGAGCAGCGTTGGATAGATGACGCGGCCGGCCCGTTGCTGCTCGACCTCCGGCATGTTGCAGGCATGCGAGATGAGCACGGGCACGCCGCATGCCATCGCCTCCAGGATCGACATGCTCAGGCCCTCGCTGCGGCTCGGCTGAAGCAATAGCGCGGCGCCTGCCAGACACGACAGCACGTCGTCGCGTCCCAACATGCCCGCGAAGACGATTCGATCCTTCATGCCGCGGGCTTCGGCGAGTTGCTTCAGGTTGCTTCGCAGGCCGATCTCGTCCGGGCCGGCGACCAGCAGCCGCCAGTCGTCGATCTCCTCGAACACGTCGCAGCAGGCTTGCACGACCAGGTCGATGCTCTTCTGCGGATGAATCCGGCCCAGGCAGACGATCCAACGGCCGTCGCGAAGCACGGGGAAACGGCTGATCAGGGCGTCGGGGCGAGGCAATTGGTCGTACTCACGAACGTGCAGGCCGTTCGGGATGATCTCGATCCGCTCGTTGAAGCCCAGGGCGCGCATCGCCTGGGCCTCGCCCTCGGCCAAGGCGTGCAGGCACGCGGCCTGCCGCAGGTTGCCGTGCTCAAAGAGCCATCCGGCAGGCCGCTTCTTCCATGCGCTGCGCTGCCACGCCCACGGCATCATCATGCTGTGCGGCGTCATGATGTAGGGCTTGCCGAGGCGTCGCGCGGCTTTGCCCGCCGCCCAGTTCTGCCCCGTCCAGAGTCCGTGCAGATGGACGACATCTGATTCGCGCACCAAGCCGTCGATCGCGGCAGCAAACGCCCGGGACCGCCCGAGCCGCGTTCCTCGCGACGGCTCGAACGTCAGGACGGTCACGCCCGGCACGTCGGGCGCCATGCCGAAGCGCCCGCCCTGCAAGGTCGCGATGCAACAAGTCTCGCCGGCCGCCGCCAACTCCGAAGCCAGCAACGGCAAGACTCGGGCGATGCCGCCCCAGGCGGGATCCAACGATTGCACGACGTGCAGGATGCGCATGGTCTCACGCGAACGGACGGTTGCAGTAAGCCGTCCGGCAGGGCGTGCGCCGCTTGCCTTGCACGCGCTCCCCTTCGGGTCGCGGCTAAACGAAGCTGTCGACCGCGTATCGTTGCGGTGATGCGATGCCTCGCCCTATCATCCGTCTCAGCATGTGCGGGATTGCTGGATACGTCAAACGGACCGGCCTACTCGATCCGTCGGTGCTCGACGAGATGCTTGCCGGGGTACGGCATCGTGGTCCCGAAGGCGAAGGCGTCTGGACCGATCCGGCCCACGGCGTCGCGTTCGCCCATGCACGGCTGAAGATCCAGGACCTGACGGACGCCGCCCGTCAGCCGATGCAAACGCCCGACGCTTCGAGCACGCTCATCTACAACGGCGAAATCTACAACTTCGTCGAGCTGCGCGACGAACTGGCGGCATCCGGCTCCGTCTTCCGTTCGACCGGCGACACCGAAGTCCTCCTGGAACTCTGTCGACGCGATCCGACGCTCTCGTTTCTTCCCCGGCTCAACGGCATGTTCGCGTTTGCCGTCTGGCACGCGCCGACGCAGACGTTGACGCTCGTCCGCGACCGTACGGGCGTCAAGCCGTTGCTCTACGCCTCGTTCTCTGACGGCCTGGCCTTCGCCTCCGAGATGGCGGCCCTCCGCCCGGCGATCGGCCGGCCGACCATCGATCCCCGGGCGGTCATGCAATTGCTCACGCTCGGCTTCGTCGCCGCCCCTCGGACCATCTTCCACGAAGTCCGCAAGCTCCCGCCGGGCTGCCTTCTGCGACATCGCGACGGCCGCACCGATATCCAGCGATGGGCGCCGCCTCCCCCGCCGACGCCCGTGACGACCGACTTCGCCGACGCCTGTCAACGACTTCGGACCGACTTCGCCGACGCCGTTCGCTCGCGCCTGATCGCGGACGTGCCCGTCGGCGTGTTTCTGTCCGGCGGGATCGACTCGGGCATCGTCACGGCCGTCGCCGCGCAGGTCGCCGGCAGCCGCGTCAAGACCTTCTCCGTAACGTTCCCCGACGAACCCTTCTACGACGAACGTCGGTACGCCCAGGCTGTCGCCGAGATGTACGGCGCCGACCATACGTTCCTGCCGCTATCGCTCGCCGACGTCCGAGCGGCAATTCCCGCGGTGCAGTCGCATCTGGGCGAGCCGTTCGCCGACAGTTCCGCGTTGCCGACGTACTTGCTCAGCCGCCTGACGCGCGAGCACGTGACCGTCGCGCTCAGCGGCGACGGCGCCGACGAGCTCTTCGCCGGCTACAACCGCTACGCCGCCGCCCGACTGATCGACCGGCTCGGCTGGTTCGCCGCCACGCCGCTCTATGCCCCCACGCGATGGCTGATCGAGCGCCTCCCCGCCAGGCGCGAGCGCCGTATCGGCGGATGGGCGAGCCAGCTCAAGCGCGCGATCCGCTCGATTGACCGCCGCCTGCCGCATCGCTACGCAAACTGGATGCGCACGTCGGACGATCGAACGTTCGCCGGGCTGCTCGCCGATCCCGGTCAGGCCGGCGGCTTCATCGACGAAATCGTCGGACTGCTCTGGTTGCACCGCGGCGAGCCCAAGGAAACGAACGATCTCAACCGTCACCTACTGACGGAATGGCGGCTCTCGCTGCCTGACGACATGCTGACCAAGGTCGACTTGATGTCGATGGCCCACGCCCTGGAGGTCCGCTCGCCGTTCCTGGATCCCCGCGTCGTCGATCTCGTGTTCCCGATGGCCTGGACGTGGAAGCTGTGCGGTTGGAAGAAGAAGCACCTGCTGATCGAGGCGTTCAAGCGCGATCTGCCGGCGATTCTGCGCGACCGCCCCAAAAAGGGCTTCGAGGTGCCGGTCGGCCTCTGGCTCCGCGGACCCCTCAACAAGATGGCGCACGATCTGATTGCCGGGGACCGCTGCTTCTTCGGTCGACTGCTCAGCCGCGAGGGCGCCCTGCGAACGCTCGACGACCACGCCTCCGGCCGCGCCGACCACAACTTCTGCCTCTGGGCGCTGGTTTCTCTATTGGCTTGGCAGCAACAGCACGCGACGGATGTCTCGCTCGGCGAAGTTGGCGACGACGTTGGCCGCCGCGAACCCGTCTAAACGGCATGAAGCGCACGGCGTCAACGACCGCCCGTTGAACGCAAGGCAGGCTGGCTGCATCAGGGCGGCAGGTCGACGTACGGATTGCGGTTGCAGACGAACGGAAGGGCTAGAAGGACAGCGCCCGCGACGAACGTGATCGCGGCCACGACCCCGAGACGCTTTCTGGCGGGCAGGCCTACGCCGGCGAAGGGCCGATCGACAAACCGAAGGACCTTGAGCAGCGTTGCCGGCATCGCCGTCTGGGCGAACTGGCCGGCGAACCGAGTAACGCGCGGAGCGGAGCGAACCAGATTCCGAAGACTCTTCTTCGCGGAAGCCTTGGCCCCCGTCCCTTCCTTCAGGGCGTCCTCGGCGACGGCCCCCTCGCTCAGGTCCACGTTCACGTTGCCGGCGGCGACCTCCTGCTCAATATCAACGCCGGCCATCTGAGGCCGCCCGGCTTGACCAGCGCCTTGCGAAGGGCCCTTCCCGGCGGACGGCTGCGATGGCGCCGGCTTGGCAGACCGCGTCGCCTGAAGCAAACCCTCCAATTCCGCAAGCGTCTCGTCAACGCTGCCCGCAGCCTCGTTCGGCGGTGGGGATTCCGATAGGGATTCTTCCGTCCGATTGATGAAGGCATCACCCCCGTCGTCCGTCGGGGCGTCGGTCCCCGCCTCGTCCTCGTCCGTGGCAGATGTCGTCGGGGCAGCCCCGCGATCGTCAAGGGCGGGCGCGTCCAAGGCCGCGGTTTCTTGGTCCACCGCACCGGCGCCCAGCGCTGCGTCCTCGTCGTTCGGCATCGCGACCGCGTCGGCGCCGGTCTCCTCGGCGATCTGGCCCGCGAGGGAGGCCGCCTGCGACAGGAGCTGCTCGATGTCAGTCTCGCCGACAAGCTGATCCTGATCGTCCGGATCGGTCGGGATATCTCGTTCTGCCATTACGGGGGGTCCAACACAACAGACGTCTGCCCATTTCTTATCGACCTGTCGGGGAGCGTTCCTGAACCGACGCGGGCGCGGGCTTCCGAAGGGCGCGGGCGGGTGCCGGCGGTCAGCTTGAACCTGTCGTTCCAACGCTGAACCGCGTACGTGCGGCGGTGCTTGTTCGCAGGCCGGTTGTTGGCCATGATGTCGCCATGCGCCGGCGACGCTTCAAGGTCGATCAGATTCAAGGACCGTGCATGCGCATTGAAGGCCCCGAGGCGCATCACGCGACGCACGTGCTAAGGCTCGGCGTCGGTGTTGAGATCGTCCTGTTCGACGGTCTCGGCGACGAGGCAACGGGGCGTATCCGCGCCGTCGGGGGCGGGTGCTTCGACGTCGAAATCGTCGAGCACCGCCGCGAACCCATCGAGACAGCCCCGCGGCTGATCCTCGCGTGCGCCATGCCGAAGGGAAACAGAGCGGACTGGCTGGTCGAGA
>CAZERK010000060.1:8181-11826 GCA_964514515.1 uncultured Planctomycetaceae bacterium | reverse complement strand
ACGGGGTAAGGTTCCGTCCAGCCCCCACCCCGCCCGGGCCAGCCCCAGCCGTAGAAGGGCCTGCACCGGCTCTTGGAGCCTTCCACAATCCGCACGCCGACGGACACCGTATCGCCGATCTCGAATTGGGGCGTTTCTTTCTTCTTGTGGCCCGCCTCGACACCCTCGATCAACCTGTTACGCATCGCTAGCCTCCCGGCTCAACCTCATCTCGGCGAGCTTGATTCCCATCTTCTGCGCTGCCCGGCGTCAGTTCTCCTGCGACTTCCGGCATCGGCTCTTCTGCGTCGCCCGGATTCAACTCGTCTGCGCTCCTCGGCGTCAGCAAGTCCGGTCGTCGTTGGGCGGTTCGCCGTCGGGCCTGTTCAATTCGCCAAGCCCGGATTTTGGCGTGGTCGCCGCTCAGCAGAATCTCGGGGACGTCCATGCCTCGGAAGACCCGCGGCCGCGTGTACGGCGGGTACTCCAGATGCCGATCCACCACCGGGCTGCACAGCGGCGCCTTGACCTCCGGCGGGTGCGGCCAATTCGTCGTAAACGACTCTTCCCGCGCGCCGTCCGGGGCGCCCAAAACCCCCGGTACGAGCCGAACCACCGCATCGGCCAGGACCATCGCCGCGGCCTCGCCGCCGGACAGAACATAGTCGCCGATGGAAATCTCGCGGGGCTTTAGGCCGATGCGGATTCGCTCGTCGAAGCCTTCGTAATGCCCGGCGATCAGCAGCAGCCGGGGGCAGGTCGCCAACGCCTCCACGATTCCCTGGTGCAGTCTCTCGCCCTGCGGCGTCAGCAGGATCCTCGTCGCCTTTCGTTCGTCCAACCCCTCCACGGCCTCGACCGCCGCGAAGACGGGCTCGCACATCATCACCATGCCGGCCCCGCCGCCGAAGGGCCGATCGTCCACCGTTCCGTGCCGTCCCTCCGCGTAGTCGCGGATGTCGTGACATCGGATCGTCACCAATCCCGACGCCTGCGCTCGGCCGAGAATGCTGGCCGAGAAGAACGGCTCGCACACCTCCGGGAAAAGGGTCAGGGCGTCGATCCGCATGATCCGTCGTCCGAGGCGCCGCACGCCCTGGAGGCGCGAATCAGCTCGGGGAGGCGGCGCCGGCGCCGATCCCGTGCTTCCGCAACAACGACCGGACCGTCGGAGACGTCTGCGCCCCTTGGCTCAGCCAGTATTCGATCCGCTCCTTGTTGAGTCCGACCTGCTTGTCGGGTTCCGACACGATCGGGTCTACGTACCCAAGCTCTTCAATGAAGCGGCCGGTCGCAGCGAATCGTTCGTCTGCCGCCCGCAGGCGGAAGAACGCGCGATTCCGCCGACCCAATCGCACCAACCGTAAGGAAACTGCCATAAGCGCCTCGATAGACTAGAAGCCACGGAACGCCGGGGCGTCCGCCGGGCGAAATCGTCATCGCCGGCGGCGGAGCCTACAGAACCCCTCATGATAGCGGAAAGCCGAGAAGTTGCAACTGCCATGAGACAGCCCAAAATCGCGCAATCGCGTTCTGTCAAACCGCGTTCCGTCAGGCCCCGTCCCGCCAGTCGGCAGGTCTCCAAATTGGGGCTCGCGACCCTCCGAAGCCGATTTCGTGAGTATCCGAGTCCGGAGCATCTGCGGCCCGAGCAGAAGCCGGTCTTGACGGAGGTCACCTGAATCCGCGTGCGGCGCCTTCGCATAGCCGACTCCTGCCCCCTATCCCGTCCGCTCCGGGCGCGGACGGGACTGGCGACCTCGCGGCAGGCTCCGAGCCGATGCCCATCAAGTCGGCCGAGGGCGCCGGGGCCGGCCCCGCAATAGATTCTCGGCCGCTGCGTTATGATAAAGGGACGTTGCGCGCGGGCGGCGCAGTCGATGCGATGGCGATCGATGCGTCAGGCACGAGTTGGGAGATCCGAAACATGATTCCGCAACTGCTTTTCGCGGCGAGCCTGTTCATGTTGACGCCTGGAGTCTTCGGCCAAGCCCAGCCGGGAGCGCCGGCCGATCGACCGGATCGGCCTGAGCGTCGATTCCGCCCCGACGACGACGACCGCGGCCCCCGCTTCACGGAGGAAGACCGTCAACGGATGCGCGAATGGCGGCAACGCTATCGAAGCGCGTCGGCCGAAGAACGGGAGCAGATGCGAGCGGACCGTTGGGTGATGCGGGCCACGCGGATGTACGAGCTCGACGAGACTCAGCAGCAACTCGTTCGGACCGAGATCGTGACGATGCAGAACGAGCGGCAACTGGCGATGGGGCCGGATGCGGAGAAATACAATCGCTTGCGGGAGCAGATGGAGCGCTACTGGATACGGGACGACGACCAGCCCCCGGACGATCCGCAGGCGTGGCGGGAGCGGCGGCGTGCGATGCGGGACGATCCCCAACTCCGGGAAATTCGCGAGCAGATGCGGGAGATTGAGGAGCGGCACCCCTTCGATATCCAAGCCGCGATTCAGCGAATCGAATCCAGGCTGCCTGCCGAGCAAGTCCAGAAGGGACAGGCGCGACGCGAGGATTGGATGTCGCGTCGGGCCGAACGCGACCAGCGTCGGGGGGAGCGCGGCGACCGACGGCGAGACCCCGGCGACCCCGACCGGCGTCCGCCTTCAGCCGACGCAGGCGTTTCTGATTTCGAAGCCGCCCGACGGGCTCGGGATGAGGCGGAGGCCCAGCTTCGCCGTTCGGAGCAAGACGCGAAGGCGCAGGCGGAGAAGGCTGCGGCGGAGGCAGAACAGGCCGCTCGGCAGGCGTCGGAGGCGATGCACCCGTGGGAGAAATGCGTTCGGCAGTTCATCGCCGAGCACGATCTGACGAACGACCAGTCAAACGCGGCGATGGCGATTCTCAAGGACGTTCGGGCACGGGCAGACCGGCAGGACCGTCTGATCGCCGATCAGATCGCCGCGGCGGCCAAGCGCAACGACGCCGCCGGCCTGGAGAAGCTCACGGCTCAGCAGAAGGCATCCGAAGAGCAGCTCTTCACGGAACTCAAGAAGCGGCTCGAAACGCTCTTGACCGCATCTCAGAGAGCCAAGACCAAGATCACGCTTCCGATACAGGCGTAGCAGCGGTCGGCAGACGCCTTTACCACAGACGCCCGGCTTCTTCGCGCCGCGCGAGTCCTCCCCAATCAGGCTGCCCGCCGGCCAAGGCTGGCGGCTCTCATGACGATCAGAGCCGGGTTCTGCCAACCCGGTGCTCCATGTCGCTCGAACGCGGTCCCGCGGTCTGCTCGACATCTTCGCGATGATCCGGGAAGATGCGTCTACGCGCGAGGCTCTCAAGAACGTCCCCGTCGCCCGGCGAACGGCCGGGAAGAACGAGCCGCCGCGAGAGACCGTCGATTCACGGATACATCGCTATGCCCTACCAAACGCTGGAGCAACTGGCCAAATCAAAGAACTGGGCGGAACTCGAGCAGCAATGGCTGTCCGCGATCGAGGCCGCTCCGTTGGACGCCGCGAAGCTCCTGGCGGTGATCGACGGCGTGGTCGAGGCCGGGCAGGAAGCGCTCGCGTCGACGATGGCGTGGATTTGGCTATCGACGGTCAAGGAGTCCAAGCCTGCGAAGGACGCGCTGCAACTTGGTCGGGCGCTGCTGCTCCGCCTGCCGGAGGGCGAGGACCTGCGCGAGGAGATCCTGTCGCTCTAC
>CAZERK010000060.1:0-8171 GCA_964514515.1 uncultured Planctomycetaceae bacterium | reverse complement strand
CGCCAGACGCATCCGGGCAAGCCGGACTTGGAGGATTGGATCGACCGCTCGGGCTTCAAGTCGGGCAAGTCGGTCCGCCGTGCTCTGCGTTTTCTGGAGGTTGGGTTGCGGCTGGCGGAAGGCGTCTGCCTGGTCAATCGTTCTGAGAACGAGGCCGCCGAGATTACGGAGTACGACGTCGCCGGAGATCTCGTCGTCGTCAGGACGCAGCGGCGGCCCCTGCGGTTCGACGTGGCGCATCTGATCGAGGATTGGGATATCGCGCCCGAGAACGACTTCCGCGTTCTGAGTCAACTGCGTCCGCAGCGGCTGGCCGAATTGGTGGAAGCCGACCCCCCGGCCGTGGCGATCGGGATCCTCCGGTCGCACGGCGGTCGGATGGACCGGGACCAGTTGAAGTTCATGTTGGTGCCGCGATTCCTGCCGGCCGAGCGTTGGTCGGATTGGTGGGGCAAGATTCGCGAGGCCGTCAAGCGCTCTCGGAACCTTCGCGTCGAGGGGCGCTCGCCGATGTTCCTGATCTACGACGAAGTCGGTCAGTCGATCGAGGAGGAGGTTTGGACGGAGATGGAGGCGGCTCAGACGCCCCGCGACTGGTCGGACGCGCTGGACCGCTACTTCCGCGAGGCGAAGCTGCAGAAGATCCCGACGGACGAGGGCTTCCTCCGCCGCGTTCGGGAGACGTTGTCGGAGCGGCTCGGCGTGGCTCGAAAGCATGGCGAGCTGGAGAGCGCCTTCTCGATGGCCCTCATCATCGACAAGCTCGCCGCCGAAGCTCCCGGCGTCGGCTCGTCCGAAGGCCTGGCCGTCCAGATGCTTCGCGAGGCGAAGGATCCCGTCGCCGTGACCGTTTCCATCACGGACGCCCGCCTCTGGTCGATGGCGGTTGACAGCGTACAGGAGGCGTTTCCTGACCGCTGGCCGAGCCTGTTTGCCGAACTACTCCTGTCCAGTCCGGGCGCGCAATGCGACGATCTCGCGAGTCGGATCGAGAAGGCCGGCCACGGCGAATTGCTGCCGCCCGTCATCGATCAGGTGCTATCCGAGCCTGGTCAGTTTACGGACGCCTTGATGTGGCTCTGGAAGGGAGCGTCGGTTCAGACGCCGTTGCCGCTGCCCGCTCCGCTGGAGATGCTGGGCATCATCCTGGGGCTGGTCGGTCCCGCCCGCACGTCCGCCGGCCGCAACGTCGGCCAAACGGCTAACGAGATGAAGGCTACGATCCGCGCCGGCCTGAGCGCGAAGAGCTACGAACAGTTCCGCCGATGCCTCGACGGCATGGAGGACGTGCTGGCCCAAACGCTGCGGCGACAGATCGAGCGGGCCGGTGGCCTGGGCCCCCGCGTCCAGGAAGACATGCTCACCATCATGTACGAGCGGTTCCCGAAGCTCTACGTCAAGCCCAAGTTGCAGTCGTGGGACGACGACTCCGTGATGTACTTCACCCAGGCCGCGCTCGACGCCAAGGAGGCGGAGCTCGCCGAACTGGTCAACGTCAAGATGCGCGAGAACGCCAAGGCCATCGGCGAGGCGGCGGCCCACGGCGATCTCAGCGAGAACTCCGAGTACAAATTCGCCCTGGAAGAGCGCGATTTGTTGCGGGCACGCGCCGCCCAGCTCAATCGCGAGGTTTCGATGGCCCGCGTTCTGCACCCGCAGGACGTCCCCGAGGATCACGTCAGCATCGGCCAGCGTCTCACGCTCCGGCCCGTCGGAGGCGGCGAGCCGCTCGTGATGACCGTCTCCGGCGCGGGCGACGCGGACTTGGCCAACCGGGTGTTCTCGTATCAGACGCCCTTGGCTCACCTGCTCCTGGGCAAGCGCGTCGGCGAGACGGCCGCGCTGTCGCTCGACGACGCACAGGAACGCGAGTACGTCATCGAACGCATCGAGTGCGCGATCACGTAGACGCATCGAGCATGCCGCTTCGTAAACGCATCGAGTGCGCCGTCACGGAGACGAACAAACGCGCGGCGCCCGGCTACCGCTCCAGCACGCGAATCGTCCGAAACTCGCCGGGGCGGTCGCTGAGGAACAGGTCCTCCAGGATTTGCGCCACGTGCTCGGCCTCGTACGGCTTCACCAGAAAGTAAGCGCCCAGGGCCGTCTTGCATTGTTCGAGCGCAGCCGCGTCTCCGTTGGGCTGCCCGAGGATGACCGGCACGCTCTCACCTCGCCCCTCCTCGCGGACAGCCGCGGCAACCTGTGCGCTGCCGACCGGTCCAGGCAGGCCGACCTTCAAGATGACCGAGTCGACGTGCCGGGCCTTGATGACCCGGATGGCGTCCGCGCCGGACGTTGCCGACTGCACGTGAAAGCCGGCCGCCGATAACCGGCCCATCAGCTTCATCAGCACCTCCGGGTCGTCATCCACCGCGAGAATCGTCCTGGGTTCCGGGATGCGACTCACCATAGCTCCAACCCTCCGTCACGCGGCGATCTTCCTCACCCTTGTCAGTTCCCCCGCCGCCTGTTGGCAGTCTGTGTCTGCCGAGCGGCCTTGACATCAGGCAGCGCCATGCCCGCCGCTCTCCCGATGATCGGCGGAGCCGTTTCGGCCGATCGCCCACGCGCTGCGCGCGCACGACCGGCATGTACGGCTAGTCGTTGATCGGCCCGCCGAACCTGGTGCATGATCCAAACGTCGCTGCATCGCGTTCGGTCCGTGAACACAGCGTCCGGTAGACCATGCGCCGCGCGACGAGGCCGCAGCGCGCACCGATAAAGCGAGCGGGCACGGACCCGGCGCGGTTCCGGTACGAGCGCGCGATGATCTTCATCGCTTGACGATTGTATGCAGCGTCGCCCCCCGTGGCCGACGCAGACGGCCGATTGGTTGCCCGCGCTGTCATGCGTCGGCCGTCCGGGCGCGCCGGGAACGCTACGCGCAGAACGTGAAACCCCCTGGGACTTGCTGGAAGATGGTTCGATGGGCTGCAAGCGCGTCGCCGCCCTTTGAGAGCCGCCAGCCTTGGCCGGCGGGCGCCTGCAACGCAACCAAGGCGGCCCGTGCGGACAAAAGCCGGTCGGCGGATTCGAACCGGATTCGGCCGGATAGGCGATGCCGCGTCCTTCGACTTCAGCGCCGTACGAGCCGCTTATTCCGACGGCGGCGCCGGGGCATCTTGCTCGATGGGAGCATCCGACGCTTCTTGCGCGGCCGGAGCATCCGAAGCAACGCGCTCGTCGGGCGTCTCTCGATCGTCCTCGGTTGCGGGCCGCGTCGACGGCTCTTCGAGCGGAATGACTTGACCCGACACCGCCTCGGATCGCGAGGTCGGCGCTTGCGTCTCGGCGCTTCGCGCAACGCGGTCGGCTCGCGAAGCCGCCGAGCCGTTGGGCTGAGCAAGGGCCTCGACCTGCGGGAGATCCTCCAGCGACGGCAAGCCGAACACCTCTAGGAAATGCCGGGTCGTTCCGTAGAGCAGCGGCCGACCGAGGTCTTCGGCCCGTCCGACGATCTTGACGAGGTTCATCTCGCGCAGACGGTTCAAGAGGTCGCCGGCCGCCACGCCGCGAACCGCCTCGATCTCCGCACGCGTGCAAGGCTGCTTGTAGGCTACGACCGCCAGCGTCTCGAGCGCGGCGGAAGACAGCCGCGTCTCCCGCCGGGCACGGAGCAGCTTCCGCAGCCACGTGTTGTAGGCCGGCAGCGTCAGCATTTGATAGCCGCCGGCGACGTGCTCGACGCGGAAGGACAATCCGTGCGCCGCGTACTCCTGGTTAAGCCGCTCGATGTGCTTGCGAACGTCCCGGGCGTCTCCAACGCCGAGAACGCCCGCAATCTTCGCCGACGGAAGCGGGGCGTCCGCGGCGAACAGGACCGCCTCGACCACGCGGTGCGTCTGGATCTCCTGTGGAACGTCGTCCGGGCTTTCCATCCGCTCCGTCGGCTCGACGGCTTCGGACTCGCCGGATTCGGAAGAGCTGGATTCGTCCTGACCGTCAGCCTGCTCGTCCGTGTCGCCTGCCGCGCGCAGGACTAACGTTTTCCGAGCCGATGCCGTCGATGCGTCGGCCAGCTCGGGAACGGCCCCCCCACCATCCTCGACGGCCTCAGGCTCTTCTTGCATATCGGAATCGTTGTGTTGAGGGATCGGTGGCTCCGGCGGTATTTGTCTCGGCTCTACCACGGAGGGGAGTTGGATGGTCTCGAAATCGGGATCGCGTCCGGCCCCGGTTTCCCTCGCAATCCGATCGTCGATCTCGACGCCTTCCATGGCGCGAAGCTCCTCCACAAGTCTGTCGACAACACAGTAATCGTAAGCGACGCCGACGCAAGCCTGCAAACGATGTTTTCGCTCGTCGCCGCCGTTCACATGCCGCCGATAAGTTGCTGACAGCGGGCCGTCGGCAACGGACGACGAAAGATGAACGCCGGGCTGCGAACGGCGTCAGACGAACGACGGCCCGCAAACCGGCAGGCGATGGCTACTTGCTCTCCTTCTCGCTCTTGTCCTTGACGGACTTCAGTTCCGCCCGTAGCGCGTCGAGCTCGTCCATGTCCTTGGCGTGCTCGGCTTCGGCCTCCGCCTCGATCATCGCGTCGATCTCCGCGTCCGTGACGACCTCCTTCTGGGCCGCGGCGACGTCCTGGGCGGCGACGTCCTCCACCGTCTCCAGGAACATGCTCATCCGCTCCTCCATGCTCTGGCTCTGCACCATGGCCCGCTCCCAGTCCATCTGCGTGCGAACCAGGTCGGTCTCGCCGAACATCCGGCTGATCTCGCGGGCCATCGTCCCCATCGCCTGGGAGAAGTCCGTCGTCGCCTCGGCCTGCCGCTTGATGATCAGGGCGTTCTTCACGGCCAGGAGCTGCCGTTCGAGCATCTTCTTGACCGTCGCCGTCTTCTTGAGCGAGTTGCGGATGAAGACGTATTGGGCGTTGTCGCCGATCTGCTTGGCGTGCCGGGCGTTCTTGATGAAGTCGTCGGTGAACTTGTTCTGCTCGGCGATGGCCTTCTCGATCCGCCGAATGCCCTGGCGAATCTTGATGTCCCGCTCGATCCGACGTTCTTCAGATGACTTGAAAAGGCTCATCGCATCCTCGCTCGTTCAAGCTCGCATGAAGCCTACCGCGCGGCCGTCGAGTCGCAGCAGTACCTCAAAGCGCTCCCCGCCGCAGCGGGTCGCGGCTAAACAAGTCGCGGTCAAGCAGGCGAGGCCCTCAAAGCATTGGATGAACCTGAACTCCTTGATCGTCGGCTGGTCCAAGGATCGGCCCATGTTGATTCTACCCGCCTGATTTGTCGGTCGTGCCGGGCGTTTCGTCGGCGTCCGTGGTTTCCTGGATGTCCGCTCGGTCCTTCGCGCGTCCCGCGGCCGTCTTGTTCCTGATGAGAACGGCCTTGCTGACGAAGTTTACCGGCAGGCCTTCCAAAGTCGATTCAACCTTATTGTCCCACGCCTCCGCGAAAGAAACGCCGCTGATGCCCGTTACGAGGTCTATGCGGTTGGGCGCCATGCCAAGTTGCACGACCTGATCGGGCATCGTGAAGTCGCGCTCCGTCAGGCCCAACTCGCCGAAGCCGAACCGCGCCAGCACGCGCATGAGCCGCACGGCATTCTCCGCCGTCGCTTCGACGAAGAAGTCGATATCGCCCGTGAACCTCGGATACCCGTGAAACGCAACGGCGTAGCCGCCGACGATCACGTATCTAACGTTCTCCGAGTTTAGCAATGCGATAAACTCTCTGAAGTCTTTGGGCAGCTTCATCTTCGTCGCCCCGCTGCACGGCGATCAGGTCCAGGAGGATGTCCAGGCGTTGCTCGGGAGTCAGGGAGGCGTAGTAGCGGCGCGTGGCCCGGTCGCTCTCTGCGAAGGAGCCGAACCGCTGGACGGTCTTCGCTATGGCCGTTTCGTCGGGATCTCTCAACGCGCTCCCCTTCGGGTCGCGGCTAAACAAGAGAGCCTTGCGCCTTGGCGGCGGTCCTGCTCAAGCGCCGCTCCCCTTCGGGTCGCGGCTAAACAAGAGAGCCTTACGCCCCTTCGGCCGCCTTGTGCCGTTCGCGGACGCGACGGTCCGCCTCGTCGAATCCCTCGCTCCAGTCCTTGATCAGACCCGTGTCCATCTGCTCCCAGATGTCGAGGACCTGTTGGCTGCCGGGCGACAGCGTGCTCTCGCCTTCCCGCAAGCCGACGTGAAGCATCGAGTCCAGCCGTTCCTGGTACATCTCCGCCGTGATGGCGTCGTTCTCGATCATCTTCTCGAGCGTGACGAGGTCCCTGCCCGTCACCATGCCAAACCCGCCGCCGACGGCGCGAGCCCGATCGGCGTTCTCCCGGAGCATGCGCAGGCGCGTGACTGTCAGCACCTCCTTGCTCCGGATGTTGAGCTGCCGGGAGGTGATGAGTTGTTCCGTCGTCTTCAGGTCGAATTCCTGGGCCAACGTCCGGCGCACTTCCGGCGACCGCTCCTTTCGGCCGCGGTCGAATAACTCCTGCTTCTGGGTGGCCAAGACGCTGATGCGTTTCAACAGATGGTCGCGCTCCCGCTGAAGCAACAATTCCTGGCGGCGCAGTTCCTGCCGCGTCATCTGCGAGAGCGACTTGCTCTTCTTCGTCAGCCAGTCGAAAAGACCCATGCCGACACCTGCAAAGAACTCCCAGAACGAACGTCCCGGGTCTTGCTGATTATTCTGCTTGTGCTTCGCCACGCCCGGGCACCCTGTGAGAGTCCGGATCCTCGACCGCCGGGCGATTGGGCTCCCTGGCCTTCGCCTGCGAATCGCCCGCGTCGGCCTCCAACTCCTTCAGAATATCGGCTTCGTCGTCGGACATCGTGGACTCCGCCATACTGACCTCCAGCCCGCTGACCAACTCGTCGCTGGATGCCAGTTGTTCGAGCATCTCCTCGGCGTTGACGGCCGCCTCGGTCAGCTCCTCCGCCGAAGGCAGTACGGCGGCGGCGCCCGTCTGGGCCAACTCCAGGTTGTGCACGTGCGTGCTGATGACGTTGATCTGCTTGCTGAGGATGGCCGCGCTCGTGTTGCACCGCGAGATGTCCTTCCGCAGATGGGCGATCTGGGCGGCGATCCGCCGCTTGACCACCTTGGACGACGTCTCCCGGCCCTCCTGAACGAGCTGGCTCTCCTTCTTCTCCAGCGTGCCGATGTCCTCGTACATCACGTCGAGCCGGCTGGCCAGCGCCGCCCGACGCTCACGCAGGACGTCGATCTTCTTGGCCTCGTCGCCTTCCTTTGAAAACAGGCTCTTGATCCATTCCGATATCGACATCGAACGATTCTCCCGCTCGGACCACGCGGAGGCGCTGCGATAGAGGATCATCTCGCCCGACCGCTTGGAGACGCGCAAGGCCGGGTCCGTCTTGGCCCTTCTGGCAAAAGCCTCCCGGACCAGGGGCTCGGGCAAGCTCAAGCGCTGGGCCATGCTGCTGGCGGACAGACCGCCTGTCAACAAGTCGGTCCGACGCTGCTCGATCTCCCGAACCACGCGCTGGATCTTCTTGTCCGCGTCTTCGGGATCGAACAGGGCGCACAAGCCGGCGTCGAGCTTCGCGTCGCCGCTCTTGACGCGCCAGCCGCCGCCGCTGCGAGGTTCCACCAGCACCAGATGAACATTCGGAAATTCCGGCGGGGTATTCCAAACGTCCTCGGCGAAGCCGCTCGGGCTGCAAACGCCGATCACGTGCGGCGCCTTCCGGTCGACGCGCAGCCGCTCCACATGCGACCGCAGCTCCGAAAACGTCACGGGCGGCGCAGGGCCGTCGGAATCGAGCAGCGGACCCGTCGGCGAGAGGACGCTGGCGACCGTTGCACTTCGCAGTCGTCTGCCCAGAATCCAGCGGCGTTCGAATGCCCGAAGGACGGCGGCCCGATTGTGCGGTAAGTCCGCGTAGCGCTGCCGATCATAAATCTGCCGGTCGGCCATCGCCGCCCGGACCTCTTCTCGACCGTCCTGCTCGGCGGTCTCGAACCAACGACCGGCGATCAATCGGCCGCGCGCCAGCTTCAGCTTCTCCTGCACGCCGGCCAGGAAGGCTGACTCGATCTCGATCGCATGTTCCGCTGCGGATTTCGCCATGGACACGCCGTAGCAACTCTCAACCTTGGACCGTCGGGAAGCTCCCTCAAGACGCCGGGGCGCCGCCTTCTGCTCCCTCTCCCTTCCAGGGAGAGGGTTGGGGTGAGGGTGCGCGACGCTTCAGCCC
>CAZERK010000059.1:0-12089 GCA_964514515.1 uncultured Planctomycetaceae bacterium | reverse complement strand
ATGCGCGTCGCCGAGCACGCGCCGCCGAGCCTCCAGCGTCTTGACGTGCAGGCGCTCGGACTCCGCATACCGCTTCAAGTCCTGGTAGAGGCTGGCGAGGTTATTCATGGTCAGAAGCGTCTTGGGGTGTTCGCTGCCCAACGACTGAACCTCCAGATCCAGCGCCTCCTTGAGGATGGGTTCGGCCTCCTCGAAGCGGCCTTGGATGCAGCAAAGCGCGGCGAGATTGTTGAGCGACGTGAGGACCAACGTATGATCCTCACTCAGCGTCCGCTTCCGCAATTCGAGCACGTGGCGATACAAGGCCTCGGCTTCGTCGTGCCGCCGCTGCTTGGCGTACAGGTTGGCCAGCGTGTTCAGCGAGTTCCAGGTTCGTTGATCGTCCTCGCCCAATACGCGCTGCTTGATATCGATCGTCCGCAGACAGAGCGCCTCTGCCTCCTTGAGCCGGTTCTCCCGCTGGTAGAGCATGGCCAAGTCGTTCATGCACTTGAGCGTCTCGATATCGCCTTCGCCGAGCTCGCGGAGGAACAGGGCCATCGCCGCCTGCAAATGCGGTTCCGCCGACTTGTATTGTCCCATTGACAAGTATGTGTGTCCCAGCGTCTGCCGCACGGCGGCCTCGACGACGGGTTCGTCCCGGAAGCGGTCCTTCACGGTGGCGGACGCCTTGTCCAGAACCTCGCGAACGGTTACGTCGCGCCCTTGCTTCTCCGGCTTGGCGGCGGCGAGGAGGTCTTCGTTCAGAAATTCGTTGATCGCGCGGGCGACGGCTGTCTGACGCAGGGCTTCCTGGCGTTGGGCTTCCGCCTCGGCGCGGCGCTGATCGGCGACGTTTTCGGCTTCCAACGCGCGGTCGCGTTGGCTGATGGCACGGAGCGCCTGGCTGGTCGTGCCGACGATGCCTCCCAATAGCGCGACGAAGGCGATCAGGATGCCGGCGACAAGCGGCCTGTTTCGCCGGGCGAACTTGCGGAACTGATAGAGCGTGGTCGGCGGCCGTGCGGTGATCGGCTGGTCGGCGAGGTACCGCCGGATGTCCTGGGCGAGTTCGGAGGCCGATTGATACCGCCGCTCCTTGTCCTTCTCGAGCGCCTTGGCGATGATCGTCTCGACGTCACCGCGATAGAGCCGATTGATCGACCCCAGCGCCGTCGGCTCGTCCTCGACGACGGCCCGGACGGCATCGGGCAGGGTGCGCTGCCTGATCTCGATCGGCGTGCGGCCGGTCAGAAGCTCGTAGCAGATGACGCCGAGGCCGTACACGTCCGATCGGGTATCGAGCTGCCGCGGGTCGCCGCTGACCTGTTCGGGGCTCATGTACGCGACCGTGCCGACGAGGCGGCCCATCGTGGTCTGAAGGGTCGTGACAAGGAGGTCGCCATCGGTCGCCCGTGCGACGCCGAAGTCCAGGACCTTGGGCTGGCCGGCGGCGTCGATCAGGATGTTCGCGGGCTTGAGGTCGCGGTGGACGACGCCCTTCTGATGGGCGTGGTGAACGGCGTCGCAGATCCGGCAGATGAGTTCGAGGCGTTGCCGAACCGCCAACTTGTGCCGCTCGGCGTACTGCGTAAGCGTCTCGCCCTCGACGAGTTCCATGGCGAAGAAGGGCTGCGGTCCCGCGCCCGTGTCGGCGGTTCCGGCTTCGTAGATCTGGGCGATGCCCGGATGCTGGAGGCAGGCCAGAACCTGGCTTTCATGTTCGAAGCGTCGGAGCGTTTCGCTGGATTCGATGCCGGGACGGATGACCTTCAAGGCCACGATTCGGCGGGGGCGTTCTTGCTCCGCTCGATAGACGATGCCCATGCCGCCTTGGCCGAGCACGCCGAGGATGCGGTACTGTCCGATGCGGGCTGGGTGCGAGACCGTCGCGCTCGGCACGTGACCGGTCGCGCCGTCAACGCCGCTCGTGCAGGTTCCCGACTGCCGCAAGTCCATCGCCTCGTCTTGTCGGACCGTTCGGGGAGCGCTGCTCGATCCAGTTGGATGCGTCGCGGCGGGGAGCTGCAGGTCGAAGCCTCTGCCCAGGGCGGGAACCTGCAGGAACGAATCCGCCTCCCGACTGCTCGCCAGCAACGACTCGACCTCTCGATGGAGGTCGTTGTCCTCGCCACACGCGGCGTGAACAAACGCTTCACGCTCCCCCGACGGCTTGGAGAGCGCTTCGAGGTAGACCGCACGGATTCGATCGTACTGCTCGGGCGTCATGCCCCGCCACCTCCCCGCAGTTCGCGATGGAGCCAGGCACGGGCCATGCTCCAGTCTCCTGCGACCGTCCTGGGCGAGAGGTCCAGGACCTCGGCGATTTCACGAAGGCCGAGTCCTGCGAAAAACCGCATCTCGACGATCTTCGCCTGACGGGGGCTCAACTTCGCCAATTCTTCCATCGCCTCGTGCAGGTCGATCAACTCAGCGTTCGACCGCGTAGCGCCGGCGGCCTCCTCGTCCAGTTCCACGCGATCGAGGCCGGCGCCGCGTTTGGCTCGGCCGTGCGCCCGGGCGTGGTCGACCAGGATGCGTCGGATGGCCTGGGCCGCCAGAGCGAAGAAATGCGCGCGATTCTGCCAGCGGACCCGCTTCTGTTCCACCAGACGCAGGTACGCCTCGTGCACGAGGGCGGTCGCCTGAAGCGTGTGCCCGGAGCGCTCGCGTCGCAGGCAGTCGCCGGCGAGTTTCCTCAATTCGTCGTAAACCAACGGCATCAACTGGCTGACGGCGGAGTCGTCGCCTTCGCTGGCGCGCTTCAGGATACCGGTGATATCCGACTTGTCGGGGGGGCTCATGGCTTCCGGCCCATGATCTGCTTCAAACAGGCATCGCAGCTCTGCGCGACGGCACGGCGACCGCCGGGATCGTGGAGGTTCGAATCACCAACGGATGTTCTCTGTCGGCATCGTGTCCGCAGAGCTGTCATGCCCATTGCGAGGTCAGGCTCCTATTGTTGCGTCATTCTTCGGATGGGACAAGTCAGGCAGGAAGCGAGGCGGAATCCGCCTCCGCAGTCGCTTCGCTGTCGGAGATGGCCGGCAATCATGTGGAAATCAGGAAGGTGGGGCGTCGTGCTGCTGCCAACCGTCTGGAGCGCGCAGCAGTTCGAAGGGGCGGAAGTCGCCCTTGTATCGCATCTTGTCGCAGCCGCGGACGTAGTACCCCGCGTACCAGTAGGGTAGGCCGCGTCGGGCGCATTCGGCGATTTCGTAGAGGATGCTGTAGGCGCCGAGGCTTCGCCGGGCCTCGGTCGGATCGAAGTAGAAGTAGACAGAGGAGAGGCAGTCCGGGCAGGCGTCCACGATTCCCACGCCCACGATCCGGGCGCCCGCGCGATAGACGAACTCCAGGGAGTCCGTCGCACCTGCGTAGAGAAACGTCTCGAACTCCCGGCGAGTCCCGTGCATGATCCCGTCGTGTTGGTGCTGCAGGTAGGCGCAGTAGATTTGCTGCTTCCTTCGCGAAGGCCGCGGCCGCGCGATCTCGACCCGGAGATCCTGGTTTCGCCGCCAGACGCGCCGCTGAGATCGGCTGAGCGTGAACGAATCGACGGGCACGCGGAGCGGAACGCATTCGGCGCATCCCTCGCACGCCATCCGATACACGAAACAGCCGCTGCGGCGGAACCCCAGGTCCAGGAGATGTTGATAGATGTCGGCAGGGATCCACCGCGCCCCAAAGCCTTCGGCGACCGCACGCCGGCCTTGCAAATACGGACAGGGCCGGGGCGCGTCGCGGCGCAGCAAGGGCGCCAACTGGGCGCTGACCCGCCGCATGGTCATCGGATCCATGATCGCATAGCATATCATATTGAGTCCGGCCATGCCGTCGGGCCGGCGAGCGGCGTACGACGCGACGGTCCGGGCGTGGTGCGGCTGTTCCCAAGGGAGTCGCGTTGGACAAAGCGTGCGATAAACGAGATTCTCCGTCGAGGACTGTCAACATGAGATGCGTTCTTCTCCCAATCATGATCGGCGTGATCTTGACCGGAGCCGTGAAGGCGAAGGCCGCCCCGCGAATCGGCGACAAAGCGCCGCTCATCAAGGTCGCGCGATGGATGAACGAGAAGCCGCCGGCGCTGCCGGGCGAGCCGACGGAAGGCAAACACGTCTTCATCGTCGAGTTCTGGGCGACGTGGTGCCGACCGTGCTGGATCAGCATCCCGCATCTGGCGGAGCTGCACGACAAGCACGCCAAGGACGGTCTCGTGATCATCAGCATCAGCAACGAGGAGCCGGGCGTCATCCGCGGGTTCATGACGTCTGAGGTCAAAGGCGTGAAGCGGCGCATGCCGTATTACGTCGGGAGCGACGACCAGCTGGCGACGAGCGAGGCGTGGATGGAGGGCGTGCCGGGGATTCCCCACGCCTTCGTTGTCAACCAGGCCGGCATCGTGGTCTGGCAAGGCAATCCGCTGGATGCCGGTGCGTTGGATGCCGTCGTCGAGCAGGTCTTGGCGAATCAGTACGATCTCAAGACGGCCCAGAAGGCCGCCGAAGTCGAACGGAGGTTCAACGAGGTCCTGGTGCAGCTCCAGCAAGCCTACACGGCACGGGATGCCGAACGGGTCTTCAAGCTCCTCGACGAGGCCATCGTTCTGAAGCCGGCCGAGCTGCAGACCTACCTGATCAAGCGACAACTGCTCTCCGAGTTTGGTCGCGAGCGCGACGTGCCGACCTGGAATGCCGCGATGGTCGATGCGTTCAACAGTTCGCCAGACGCGCTGCGCGAGATCGTCCGGTTGGAACTGGCCAAGGAACGGCCGCAGCGCGACGCCGAGTTGTTGGTTCGGTGTATTCTGCAGGTCGCCCGACTGCATCAAGGACGAGACGCGGAGGCGTTGGCGATGGGGGGGGGGGTACAGGCGGAGGCCGGCTTGATCGTCGCGGCTCTCGGGACGCAGGCTGAGGCCGAGGCGGTCTCCCCGGAGGCAGAGCGTGCGCGATATCGTCAGGGCCTGGAGTACTACCGCGCCATGCGGCGCCTGGCCGGCGACCTCGCCGGCGCCGCGCCCGCGTCCCAGCCCGCCTCCCAACCTGCGTCGCAGCCATAGCCTGTAACGGTGGCGGCTGCCCATGACTTCAGTCTGGGCGGCGCTGCCTGCGGGCAGCCATGAAGCGGCTCCTCGGTCGGGCGCGGCGCTCAGGGCGTGACCGTCGCGTCTGAGGTTCCGGCGATGGCTTCTTGCTGACCGTTGTAGGCTGCGGGCGAAGCAGAGGCGCCGATGCGTGAGAGTGCCACCAATACGGCACGCCTGACGATCGGATTTGGGTGGTCGGTCTGGACCTGCAGGGCCGCCGCGGCTTCGGATGCCCCCGCGCCGATCTTCGCCAACGAGCGTGCACACGCGACGGCGACTGCGGGATGTGCATCGGCCAACCCTGCGGCGAGCACGGGCGCGGCGGCGGCGGCCGCGTTTCCGATTTTGCCGAGCGCCAGGGCGGCTTGTTGCCGGACGGTCGGACGCGGATCGACCAGGGCGACCGCCAACTGCGGCACGCACGGCGCCGCCTTCGGACCCCATCGACCGATCGCCTCAATCGCGGCGACGGCGACGGCTGCATCCTCGTCTTCCATCAGGTGGGCGAGCACCCGCAGCGACCGCCCGGGCAGCAGCCCGAGCCGCGCGAAGGCCGTCGACGCTCGCACGCGGACGCGCCAGTCGTCGGTCAGCCCGACGGCCGTCAACGCCGCCGCGCGCGCGAGAGGGTAGGGCGACAGGAGGCTGAGCAGCGCCTTGCTCGGTTTGTGAGGAACGAGGCGACCGGCGGAACGCCTCGCCGCCGTAGGTGCGGCGGCAAGTCCTTGCGAGGACGAGGACCATCCCAGCAACTCGCCGACGCGCGACCGCACGTAGCCGTCTTGGAAGCTGAGCAGCAGCTTCAGGGCGGATTCGCAACCGCTGGCGCCGGCGCCGACCGGTCCGATCGCCGCCGCCGCTCGCCAACGCACCTCGGGGTCTCGGTCGGCCATCGCTGAGACCAAGGCCGGGACCGCTGCGCTTGCGGCAGGGCCGATCCGGCCCAGCGCATCCGCCGCTTGACGGCGAACGTCTGCGTCGGGGCGTCGAAGCGCCTGCATCAGATGGGGCGTCGCGGGCGATGCGGCCGCTCCCATGCAGCCCAAGGCCCAGGCGGCGCCTGACGTGGGGTCTTCCAGGAGACGGATGAGATGAGGCCCGGCGGGTTTCGCACGAGCGCCCAATCGCGCGAGGGCGGCCACCGCTTCCCAGCGTTGCCGCGTATCCGGGTTGTTCAGGGCCGTCACGTACGCACCGATGACGGCGTTGAACGCGAGGTCGCTGTCCGGCGAGATGCGCTCGATCGCGTGAGCCGATGCCTTGACCAACTCCCAGTCGCCTGACTCGAGGCTTTCGATCAACGCCGGAACCGCGGCGACTGCGGCCCCGCCCATCTGGCCGAGCGTCGAGGCGGCATCGATGCGAACGGCGGACAGGTTTTCTCGCATCGCGCGGGCGACGGAGGGATCTTCTCGCAGCGAAGGAGCGGCGACCGGGCTTTCTCGCAGCGTTCGCACAAGCGCAGGTACGGCCTCCGCCCCGAGGCGAACCAACGCGGTTCGGATAGACCGGTATTCGCGCGAGACGGCGTCCTCCTCGGCCATCTCGCTGTCGACGTCGAGAGGGGACACGTATCGCCTTCCGCTCTTGCCGTTTGACGCCGGATCGTCGACGCCCGCCACGCGGGGCGGCGATAGGTCTTCTTCCACGATCGTCTTGCCATCGGCGGTCAACTTAGCGACGCGGCGTCGGTACGGATGGCCCGCCCGCGCGTCGCAGGCGTCGTTGGCGTGGGCCACGTTCTCGCCGATGACTTCGAGCCGCATTCGCAGGAACTTCAGGTACGCGACCAAGGCGTCGGCCGTGTCGCCGTTTCGCTCGACGTACGTCGTTGCGCGGTCGCTCCAGGCGCTGAGGCCGTAGACCCGCAGAATCGTGCCGAGTTCAGAATCGTATGCGCCCCAACCGATTTGCGGCGTCGTCACGGCGACGGTTGCTGCGGGCGGATCGTGATCGGCCGAGAGCTCCTGCGAAGAAGTCAGGCGGCCTTGGGGGCGGGCGGCGCACGCCTGCGCGGAAGGCGCTCCGCCGACCGGTTCGCGCGCGCCGGCCTCGGCCATCGCTGCGATAAGGATCTGCCTGGCGTCTTCCAGTCGGCAAATCCGCCTCCAACAATCGACTGGATTGACGTTGCTGTCCTCGAGACAACCGTGGGCGAGCAGCCCCAGGCCGGCCTCGCCTGGAAAACCCTCGACGATTTCGCCGGCCTCGACCATCCGTGCGAAGAAGGCCGGCTGAATCGCGTGCAGGCGTTCAGGATGCTCGAACCAAGCCAACGCGATGCGGCCGTAGCCGCGGATTTCCTGTTGGCCGTCGAGACGTGCCCGGACCTCGCCGCCGGGAACGACAGCGACTTCGGCGGCTCCCGAGGGAATCGCGATGGTTGGGTAGACGGCGGCGCCCGGAACGGTCCGCGAGACGATGCGGCCGCCTTCATCCAACTGCAACTGGCCGTCGCGAGAGTAGAGCAGCCTTCCGTCCGACGTCTTGAAGACGAGCAGACCGGGGCCCTGGATTGCGACGTCCAACGCCCGCCCCGTGCTCCTGACGGAACCCTGTCGAAAATCGACGCAGGCTTCCCCGATTCCGTTCAGCGTGTCGGCGCGGTCGTCGCAGGTCAGAAGCCGTTCAATCGATCCGTACGCCGCACGCCCGCCGACGACGTGCTGCCTGAGCAGGTTGTCTTGCTGGCGTTTGATGCCCGCACGCAGGGCCGGCAAGAACCCGCGAAGCCGATCTCGCAACTGCCCGGATGACGGCGCCTCGATCAACCAATACTCCTTGGCTTGATGGACGACCAAGCCGTTGTCAGCGAGCAGCCTCGCCAACCCGTCGGGTTGACCCAGCAGGGCCGTATCCAATCGCAGCAGGGCGGAGGCGTCGGCTGTGGCGACGCGAGAGACGGCCATCGCAGCAAGCCGGGCGTCGGTTCGATTGACCTCCGTCCACGTCCGGGCTATCCAGTCCAGCGACGCCGTTGACTCCAGCGACGTCGTTGAGTCCGACGGCAGGGGGGGGGAGGCGGTCGGCGTGCGTGCCAACCGCGCTGTCTCAGCGCTGTGCTCCGTCGCGACCACCGGCGTGTAGGAGGAGTCCGTTTGGCACGTCAGCGAGCAGCAGAAACCCAGCGCGACCGCGATGCTCTTGCCCCGCATATGCAACCTCCCGTTTGGACGGCTCCTGGCGCGCGTGGAGGCGATGCGGCGCGACGCCGGCCGCGAGTTGGCGTGTTGGCCGTCCCGTCCGGCGCGCGCGGAGACTCCTTGCGCTCCCAAGTCATCGGCGACGTTGCGAGGGCTGCCCCATGCAGAAAGCGTTCAGAAAGGCCGCTACCGACGCGGCAGCGGGGAGCTGAGCGAGCGCGGCGTGCGCCCCGCGCGGCAACCCTGAAAACCAGCTTCGCGCAAGCTGCAGACAACGAGAAGGTCGCATCTCGGCTGGGGCGGCGGGTAGGAGGAAATCGCGGCGTTGCGGGCAGGAAGTCAGATTGCGCGAGCGCTGCGAGGGTAGGCGATGCGACTGCTGACGGCTCTCAAGGCCGTTGGCGGCTCGTCCGGATGCCGGCCCAACGCCTCCTGCACCTCGGCGGCGATGCCCGTCGCGTCCAGGCCGCATTCGGAGAGTTGGCCGCGCCTCGAACCGTGGGCGATGAAGCGGTCGGCGGGAATCCCCAGGACCGTCAGGTGGCCGGCCGAAAGGCCTGTCTCGGCAGCCGCTTCGATGACGGCCGAGCCGAACCCGGCAACGATGGAATGGTCTTCGACCGTCAGCACGGGGCCGCCGCGCGTCAAGGCGTCGACGACCATCTGCTGGTCGAGGGGCTTGGCGAATCGGGCGTTGACGACGCGGACCTCGATGTTCATCGCTGCGAGCAGATCGGCCGCGTCGAGGGCGTCGCGGCAGGTCGCTCCGTAGGCCAGGATGGTCGCATCCGCTCCGTCGCGAAGGAGGACGGATTGGCCCGGCTCGAACGCCGGCACGGCGGAAGGAGCGTAGAGCGGCTCCGGCACGCTGTCGCGCGGGTATCGAAGGGCGCAAGGGCCGTCGAGCTGGACGGCAAGGCGCAGGGCCGCGGCGATCTCGTCCGCGTCGGCGGGGGCCATCAGCGTCATCTTCGGGAAGATTTGCAGGTAGGCGATGTCGGCGAAGCCGTGGTGCACGGGTCCGTCGCTGCCGACGAGGCCCGCTCGGTCCAGACAGAAGACGACCGGCAGCCCCTGCAAGACGACCTCCTGGAAGATTTGGTCGAAGGCCCGTTGGAGAAACGTGGAGTAGATGGCGACGACGGGTCGCAGGCCCGCCTTGCACAGACCGGCCGCGATGTCCACGGCCGCGCTCTCCGCGATGCCGGCGTCCAGGAAGCGGTCGGGAAACTCCTGCGCGAACTTGTCCAGGCCTGTCCCGTCGGGCATCGCGGCGGTCAGCGCGAAGACGCGGGGATTCTTCTTCGCGAGGTCGATCAAGGCGTCCGCGAAAGAAGCGGTGTAGCTGCGGCCGCTGCTTTGAAACTCGACGCGGCGGCCCTCCAGCTTGAACGGCTTGGGGCTATGGAACTTCGTCGGCTCCGCGCAGACCCAATCCGCCCCGCGGCCCTTCTGCGTATGCACGTGCAGCAGGACGGGATGGTCGACGTCCTTGAGCAATCGCAGCAGCTCGATCAGATGGTCCACGTCGTGCCCGTCCGTCGGCCCGACGTACAGGAAACCGAGCTGCTCGAAGATCTGATACGGAGAAATCGAGGCCTTCAACGCTTCCTTGAGGTGATCCAGCGCGTCGAACGTCGCCTTGCCGATCAAGGGCACCTGCGGCAGGTACTTCCGCACGCGTTTCTTCGTCTCTTCGTAGAGCGAGCTCAGGCGGAACTTGGCGAGGTACTTCGCCATGCCGCCTTGCGTGGGCGCGATGCCCATCGAGTTGTCGTTGAGGACGACGAGCAGTTGCCGCTGCAGGGTGCCGGCCTGGTTGAGCCCCTCGAACGCGACGCCGTTGAAGATGCTTGCGTCGCCGACCACCGCGACGACGCGTCGATCATGACCCAACGCAGCCGAGCCGCGCGCCATGCCGACGGCCGTGGCGATGGCCGTTCCGGCGTGCCCCACGTTGAACCAGTCGTAAGGGCTCTCGTCGATGTTCGGAAAGCCGCTGATTCCGCCGGCCTTGCGAAGCGTGTCGAAACGGTCGTTGCGGCCGGTCAGAATCTTGTGGACGTAGGCTTGATGGCCGACGTCCCACAACAGGCAGTCCTGGTCGAAATCGAAGACGTGGTGCAAGGCCATCGTCAGCTCGACCACGCCGAGATTGCTTGCCAGATGCCCGCCGTTCCGGCCGACCACCGTGATGATCCGCTGGCGGATATCCGCCGCCAGTTGCCGGCGCTCGTCGCTCGTGAGCCCCCGCAAGTCCGCCGGGCTCCTGATGCGTGACAGGAGTTCAACCACCGGCGGACGGGCTTCTTCAGACTTCTGCGAGTCGTTTGCCTTCATTCTCTCGTGGGACTCCAACGTGCCCCTGCGGCCGGTCACGGCGATGGTCCGACGGACGAACCGTCAGGACGAACGCTCAAGCAGGACAAACGCCCAAGGCGCATTCAGGACGATCGCCCGGAGCGTGCTTAGGACGATCGTTCCAGGACATACCGCGCCAAGCCGCGCAATCGATCGGCGCTCGACCCGAAGGAGGCCAGTTCCTCCGTCGCACACCGCGCCGCATCTTGAGCGATTTGGCGTGCCTGGTCGAGCCCGACCGCTCTGACGTACGTCTGCTTGCCGGCGACGGCGTCCTTGCCGGTCTTCTTTCCCAACAGATCGGAGCGTCCGCATGCGTCGAGCAGATCGTCGGTCGCCTGGAAGGCGGCCCCCAAGGCTCGCCCGTACCGCGCCAACGTCTCCAGTTCCTGCCCATCCGCCCTCGCCGCGAGCCCGCCGAGCCGACAGGCCGCCTCGATCAGCCGGGCGGTCTTGCCTTCATGGATGCGTCCAACGAGCGCCGCGTCCGGCGGGACGCTCTCGCCGGCCAAGTCCTCGTATTCCCCGCCGATGAGCCCCCTGCAGCCCGCGGCGGCGGCCAGTTCGCGGATCATGGCGGCTGCGATCGTCGCGTCCGTGACGTCGTTGGCGAGGATTTCAAATGCGAGTGCCAGAAGCGCGTCACCCGCGAGGATTGCCGTCGCCTCGCCGAAGACCTTATGATTGGTCGGCCGGCCGCGGCGCAGGTCGTCGCCGTCGAGGGCGGGAAGGTCGTCGTGAATCAGGCTGAAGGCGTGGACGCATTCCACCGCGACGGCCGCGGGCAAGGCGGCTTCTGCCGTGCCGTCGCAAAGCTCGCAGCACCATAAGACCAGCGCCGGCCGCAGCCGCTTGCCGCCCGCCAGCAGGCTGTACCGCATGGCCTCCGCCAGCCGGGCCGGGGCTTCAGGGCGGCGAGACAGCGCGCTCGCCAGCGCCGGGTTGATCCAGGTGGCCGTGCAGTTCAACTGCGATTGGATGTCCTCTTCAGCGGCGATAGGCACGATTCTACAGGGCCCTGACAGGCTACGTTTACGGAAGCCGATTCTCCAAGTCGCCGCAACGCACCAGCGGCGGTCCGGTCGTCAGCCTGCAACAAAAGGTTGGCCCCTATTGTAGCCAGGCGGCCCCGCGCCAACGACTCTTATTAGGATACGACTAATTTTTTGAAAAGACTGGCAACTTGACGCAGTCTTGCGAGCTTCCCACGGGATCCGTTCCGGCTGGCGGCGGGCACGTGCTCAGCGTTCGGCACGGGGGGCCGACGCTACACGCCAAACACGTACGGTGCCGCTACTCAACCCGCGGCCATCCCGGTGCGCCGGGATGCCCCCTTTGAGAGCTAAATTGAGAACTCCGCGGACGTGCAGGGTGCTTCCTTCTGACTCATGGTTCGTAGCGAGGACTTCTGAGGTCTTCGTGCTGGAACGTAATCGGGCAATCCGGGCTCGATTGGCGTTGTTGGAGCATACCGAGCCGCGGTCCGCGCCGTCCGGTCTATGCTCCGTCTGGGGCCG
>CAZERK010000058.1:11795-12112 GCA_964514515.1 uncultured Planctomycetaceae bacterium | reverse complement strand
CCCGCCGCCCGCCTGTTGACCGCCGCCCCGCAACCATCCGGCCGATCGGGCCGGCTCTCTATAGAGTATAGTATGAGCGAACGGGCGACTAAACAAAGACTCCCGCGCCCCCCGAGATCGGGGGAGAAATCCGCTCGGCATAAGGCGTTCGGCAAAGCCGGCTGACTTTGCGGACCTGGACCTGCGGCCGATGCCAGCAGCAAACGAGCCGGGCGTTCGCCCAGATGCCCGAAATCCGAAAGTCTGACCGGCGGGCTCAGACGCCGACCAACGCCTCCGGGCTGACGGAGGCGTCGTTGTGAGGAATCCGTCCATGG
>CAZERK010000058.1:0-11785 GCA_964514515.1 uncultured Planctomycetaceae bacterium | reverse complement strand
GTGCGGGAGGGCAACTCGGAAGCGTGCTGCTGCGAGAGCTCGTCGGCCGCAAAGAACAGGCAATCGGCCTCACCTCACCGACGGGGCCCAGACCGTCCAACGGACAGACAATCGCCGTTGACGTCACGAACCGCGAGCGCCTCTCCGAGATCGTCCGCGAGGCAAGGCCGAACCTCGTCATTCATGCCGCGGCCGTGACCGCCGTCGACGCGTGCTTCCAAAACCCGGACGCCGCGCGTCGCACGAACGTCGAGGCGACGGAGATTCTCCTGGGGTCGGCCCAGGCATGCGGCGCACGGTTCGTCTTCATCTCGACCGATCTCGTATTCGACGGCACCCGCCCCCCCTATCGCGAGGAGGATCCGCCCACGCCGCTGTCCGTCTATGGTCGCACGAAGGTCGAGGCCGAGATACGCGTCCTGCGATATGTCAAGGGGCTCGTCATCCGGCCGCCGCTGATGTACGGCATGCCGGCAGTCAAACGAAAGACGACGTTCACGCAACAGCTTGCAGCGCTGTGCGGCGGACAAATGCTCAGGCTCTTCGAGGACGAGTTTCGCACGCCGCTGTCGCTCATCGATTGCGCCCGGGCCTGCATCGAAGCCGCCCTTGGCCCCCACCGTGGGATCCTGCACGTCGCCGGACCGGAGCGATTGTCACGGCTGGGGATGGGACGCATCGCCGCCCAGGCGCTGGGCTGTCGCGATGTGAACATCGTTCCCGTCCGGCAGGCCGACATGCCGTTCCCCGAACCCCGACCGGCCGACGTCAGCCTGGACGGCCGCAAGTTTGAGGCGCTGTTCGGGCATCCGGCGGGCCGTTCGATGGCGGATGCGATGACCGAGCTCGCCCAGGAATGGCGGACACGAACGGACGAATTCGCATGACAGGCCATGTTGCCGAGCCCCGGGGCCCTCGGCTTCACGAATCCGCCATCCCGAGATTGCAGTTTCAGCGCCGCGCGGCTGTCACGAGCTGATGCGCCAGTCGCGTCGGCTCCGGCAGCCGATACCGCGTGCCGCAGTCGAGCGCGACGCGAACGGCGTCCTCGAGCGTGATGCGGTGTCCGACGCTGATGTAGACGGGCTTGAGGCCGCGTGGCGTTCGCATGGCGAGGGCGAGGGGCGCGCCGTTGTGCAGGCTGGGACGAGCGCGGCCGAGCCGGAGGCCCGGCTCGGCGTGTTCCCCGCAGAGCAGGCTCTTGGCGCAGCCCAGCGTCGGCCTGTCCAGGAGAATGCCAACGTGACAGGCCAGTCCGAAGCGTCGAGGATGGGCCAGACCTTGGCCGTCGAGCATCAGCACGTCCGGCTCCGTGCGCAGTTTGCGGGCGGCGGCCAGCAAGGCGGGCGCCTCGCGGAAGCTCAACAGGCCTGGCACGTAGGGAAACGTCAGCGGTCGCGTCGCCATCGCCTGTTCGACGACCTTCGCCTCGGACAAGTCCCAGACGACCCAGCCGGCGATCAGCCGCGTTCCGTCGAGCGTGAAGGCAGCGTCGGCTCCGGCGACCAACCGAGGCGGCGACGCCAGCGGCACATGCAGGACGCCTTCGGCCAGCTTCTTCTGAAGCGCAATCGCCTGCGTGGGCGTCAGGTTCCAACGGTGTCGTTGTCGTGGCGCCTTCATGACGTGCCCGCCGGTCGCCTTCAACGGGAAGCAGCGGAGTCGTGGACCCGACCGCCGTCGGCCTGGGCAGACCGGCCGACCGCCACCTGCCGCAACGGCCCAAAGGCCGTGGCTGACCGTCGCGAGGCGGCTATCTCAGCCCTGCGCCCCACTACGGCTGGATGACGATCTGGGATTGCCCTTCGACCAACAGGTCGTAAACGAACGCGACGTCCTCCGGCAACATGCGAATGCAGCCCATCGACATGTTCTCGCCGATGCTCTCGGGGTCAATCGTGCCGTGGATGCCGAAGCCGACACGGCCCAAGCTCTCTCCGTCGATGCCCCGAAGGCCAATCCACCGCTCGCCGATCGGGTTGTCAGGATCGTCGGCCAGATAGCGTCGCCCCGTCGCGGGATCGGTCCATTCCGGGTTCCTCAGCTTGTTCTGTACGACCCAGACGCCCAACGGCGTGCCGCCGTTCGTGCCGAGCCCGACCCGAAAACGACGAACGCAAGCGTCGTCCAGAAACACGTCCATGCGATGCGCAGACTTGCTGATCACCGCGGGAAAGGGGCTGTAGATAACCTTGATCCGTTGTCCGACCGCCAGCCGACTCGGCTCCGCGAGATGGTTGATCGAAACGAGCAGGTCCTCGCTGACCTTGCATTTACGGGCGATCGCGTTGATCGAGTCACCGCCGCCCACCACGTGCGTGCCCGTCAGAGGGTCCTCGGGAATGACAGCACGGCTGAAAAGCAAGACCTGGGCCAGTCGTTCGAGTTCGTCGCGTGCGAAGGCCTCATCCGTCTCGGACAGATCCGTGGCCATCGCTTGGGACAGCGCCAACCGCGCGGCCGGCAGATCGCCCCGGGCGAGCGCGGCCCGTCCCGTCTCAATCGACAAAATGCTGACCGTCCGTTTGGCAGCAGCCCCGATCTCGACGCCCGACTCAGTCGACAACGTCGCTGGAGCGTTGACGGTGATCGTCGCGGTCAAGCCGCCCGATTGGCCGTCGCCGTCGCCATCAGGAGTAGGCTCGACGTCGCGGTCGGACGGCTCGCGCCCGCTTGCGATGGATGGTTCGCCATAAGGACCGACCGGTGGCCGATCGGCTCGCAGGCTGGTTGCGGCGGCGTGGCCGTGCGGCGTCTGATCGGACTGGGCGTCCGTCGCGCCAGCCAAGCCGGAGGACGCGCCGGCGTCAGCCAATTGGTTGGAACCGAACCCTCCCGACCGCCAGGCATAGAGACCCCAGGCGACGATCACCACCCCGATGACCCCGGTGAGGGCCGGCCAATACCTGCTGCGTGCCGTACGGAACATCGCCACGACCATCTACTCCGTTGTGAGTCGCCCGACCGCAAGACTCCGACCGGCTGCCGCGCTCGCCGCCGAGTCTTGCGACGATCCTATCGCGTCAGCGTCCCGATTCAAGCCGTCGCTTGCGGGAAATCCAGCGAGCCATCCGAACGGCGCGGCTGAAGAGACACCCGATGCCGAGGCAAGGCCGACGAGAGGTGAACAGGTGGCCGCGGCATCCGCCTCTCGAGGACAACGGCAGGGGCCGGGCCAGCATTGGAAGATTGCCGAACCCGGCCCTGCGTAGAGTGGGAGTCTCTGGTTGAGAATCGACAGGCGTCAGTCTGCGGCCTGTTCGCTCTTCTGGAGTCGCGCGTACTTCTTGTACAGGTCGGGCCGTCCGTGCTTGAGCGCGTCTGCGTTTTTGAAGGTCTCCTTCAGTTCCTCGCCGCCCTTGCGCGTGATCACGCTGATGGACCCGTCCTCGCCGACCTCAAACGTCGTCCGGGCCTTGCTGACGTAGAAATAGTCGCCAAGAGCGCCCTCATGCCAATCCTGTTTGCGAGCCATCTCGGCGATCTTCGTTTGGTAGGACTCCTGAGCATCCTTCCAGGCGCCCTGCGCGTCCTTCATCGCCTCGGCGGCCTTGGTGCGAGCCTCCTCCGCGTTCTTGATGGCGTCCTGCAGGTTCAGCTAGATGTCAAGCTCGCCCGGCAGAAACTCGAACATGCGGCTGCCTGTTCCTCCGAACGCAGGGCATTGCTTTGAAGAGTAGATGCCGAACCGGCTCGACGGCTTCTGCTGGCTGAGTTCAAAAGCCTTGGGATCATCCTTGGCGAACTCGTCTTCGCTGTCGTACACCTTCGTCGTGGAGGTCTTCTGGCCGTTCTCCGTCGTCGTCCGCGTCACCGTAATCTTGCCGTCTTGCCGGCGGACTTCCACGGACTGGTCGTTCTCAACGAAGATCTGGATGGTCGTCATCGACCCCAATCCCGGCAAGTCCTCCGTCCATTGGAAGAGGGAATCCAGTCCCTCCCCTCCTGGCAGCTTCAGGTCGAAGGGCAGGTTCTTGAGGTCTTCCAACTCGCCCATGTTGTCGAAAATCCAGTTGCCTTGGCCGTCCTTATGGAGAATGCCGCCTCGGCGGAAGATTTGGTCGCGTGCCAGCTCCTCCACGGCGCCTTCGTACTTGTATTCCAACTCCCCGGCGTTGTCCGGTCGGGCGGCCACGGTGAGCGACGTCTCCATCTCCTTGCCGCCCCGCATGATCGTCAGGCCGTACCTGCGGCCGATCTCCAACTCCTTGACGCGCTCGACGAACTCGCCGACGTCGGCCGAGACGTCCTCGCCATCCAGGCGAACGATGACGTCGTATTGCTGCACGCCGGCCTGGTCGGCGGGCGAACCGACCGTCACGTTCAGCACGAGTTGGCCGACGCCCTTTTCGAGTTGAAGATGCGCGGCCAGCGGCTTCGTCACGGGGCCGAACTGAATGCCCAGCCAGGGGCCGCCCGGCTCCAAATCCGCCCCGGCCGCGCCCATCCTCTTGGTCACGACGACGTGTTGCGGCGCCCCGCCGACAGCGGGCTTGTCGTCACACATCACGACGATCTTGCGCACTTCCTCGCGATCGGATGCGCCGGCAGCGGGCATCGCGCGAACGATGACGCACGGCTTGCCGTCGGCGTCCGGCGAACCGGCAACCGCAATCGCCTTCACGTTCACGACCTTTGCATCAGCAGGACTGCCGTCGTCGGTCTGGGCAACGCAGTATGCGCGGATGGCCCCATCGGGAGCATCAGCCGGCGGTGCGCCGTCGCAAGGACCTCGCGAGAGCGAAGAACTATCGAGCAGACAGAAACTCATCGACAATAGAATCTTCAGCAGCATGGTCAGGATCTCCTCATTGTGACCTCATCTTCTGAGGGCGTCTGTACCGGTTTGCGATCGTAGCATCGCTTCCGGTGCGCCGAGACGGCCGACGCGTTGGACAACAAAGCGGCGTTGACGAAGCTGCGTCGCCCACCCGCCGCGGGCGAGCCGGCTCCGGGGCGACGCTGCAATCAAACGAAAGACGTTCTAACAAGACCGGGACAGGCACCGCCGCCCTCTCGTTGACCGTAGCGATTGACGCAATCGCCGGGAGACAATCCCGGTCTTGCCGCGCGGCCTATATATCTCCAGAAACAGGAACCAATCGGGTCGTTTGCGCATCCCGCCCGATGATCAAGATGACGTCCTTGTTGGGGTTCGGTATCCCAATCCAATCGCTGCGGACGTCTCTCAAGCGTCGCACGGGAACGTAATTCGCATCGCGGTAGTCCACGAACTGCGGCAGCCGGTCGCCGCCGAGCGTCCGCGGATTGCTCAGGCGAGGGTCCGACATCGCCGCCGAGAATGCGCCGCCGTTGGGACCAGGCGCCATCGCGGAGTACGCTCCGTTGGCGGGCGCCTGCGCCAAGGGCAAGCCCGGCAGCGTTGGCACGCCAGGACGCGCCGGCGAGGTCGACAGCGTCGGCGTGATCGAAGGCGACCTGCCCGGCCCGTGCAGGAGCACGTCCGGCAAAAGCGACAATACGATGACGGCCGCCGCGGCGAGGACGGCGCCGATTGCCGCTCGTCGCCAGCCGTGAGAGACGCGCCGGCCGCGCAATCTCGCGATGCGCACGGCGTCTGCTCGCAACGCCTCGACGGCAAGCAAGTCGTTTCGCCCGTAGTCATCCAGAAGCTGTCGGGCGACTGCGTCCTGGGCCAAGGCGGCATCGAGTTCGGCCCGCTCCGCCGGCGTGATCTCGCCGTCCAGCAGGCGGCAGATCAACCGTTCGATCCTGGGATCGACCGGAGTCGGCTCGTTGAACGTCGCTTGCGCCATAAGAACCTCAGTCCTCGCTGCGGTCTCGATTCAGGGCTTGGCGGAGCAGCCGTCTGGCCCTGACGAGGCGCGTTTCCACCGTATCCACCGGCAAGGACATCGCCTCGCCGATTCGGGCATAGCTCCATCCTTCCAGGTGCCGAAGGATGAACGGTTCTCGATAGATGTCGGGCAGGGCCTTGACCGCCGCCAACACGCGACGATGTTCCTCGCTGATGCACAAAGCGACCTGCGGATCATCGGCCGCCGCCGTCGGGCGATCCTGGAGGTCCGCGACCTCGCGTCGGCGTTCGTTCGCTCCCGCTCGTCCCGCATCGATCGCCGCGTGCCTGGCCAGCCGATAGAGCCAACTCCGCCAGCTCGCCGGCTCCACGAGGCCGTGAATTTGCTGCCAGACCTTGGTCCAGACCTCCTGCATCACGTCGTCGGCGACCGCCGCGTTGGCGACGGTGGCATAGACGACGTGGCGGACCCATCGGTCATGACGATGAACCAGCGCGTCCAGCGCAGCGCGCTCGCCTCGCTGGGCAGCCACGATCAGCGTTTGATCGCCGTCTTCGCCGGTCAACGCCATGTTTGTGTCCACTCTGGAGAATAAGGACGGCCCTGCGCCCGTCTTCCTGTCAAGAATATCGGTGTTCACCACGATTTGTTCGCGCGGGCCTGTTTGGAAGCCGCGATTCGCCCCTTGTCGCGGGCCAACCGCAGCCCGCGTTCTCCTCGCATTACTTCTGAATATCGGCCCGTCTTAGTCAAACGCCGCGGCGCGCGGATGGAGAGGCGGTCGCCGCCTGCCGCCCGATCCGTTAGCATAGAAGGCCTTCGGCGGGGTCAGAAGGCGGTTCTGCCCCGGAGGCCAGCAGGATGCTGCAAGGCTGCTGCGAGGCTCTGGAAGGGTCCCAGCCGCGCCTTCGATAGCGCCCGCGCGAGGCAGGACGCCCGATTGACGCGTTTTGCAGCGTCCTGCTGAGGCGGGCTCGATCAGGATAGGATGGGTGACTATGGCGAACGTGGAGGTCGTAATCGTGGGACCGGGCGAGCTGCCCGTCATCGCGGAGCTGTACAACGAGATTTTCCGTCCGCCGCACGACGTCGCGTGGTTCAAGCGGCGGTTCCTCGGCAGGCACAACCCGCTGATCCTACTGGCGAGTCTCGACAAACAACCGGCAGGATTCGCGACGGGTTTCGAGCTGAAGCCGAACACGTTTTTCGCCTGGCTGACGGGCGTTCATCCTGCGTTCCGACGCAACGGGATCGCCACGCAAATCCACGAAGCCGAAGCGGACTGGGCACGCGACCACGGCTACCTATATCTGAGGATGGAATGCCACAATGCGCACCGCCCGATCCTGCATCTGGCCATCGCGACGGGGTTCAACGTCGTCGGCTTGAGGTGGGATCAGGACCGTTCCGAGAATCTCCTGATCTTCGAGAAGGTCATCGAGGAGTCCTAAAGACCCTGGCAAAAGGGACTGGCTCCGAGCCGAGGACGGCTAGCGTTCACGAAAACGGCACCCCGCGAGACGCCTGTCCCCTTTCGCCACGGACGGCGGGCCAGGCGCCCTTGTTGCGGGGCGAATCAGCGATGGAAGACGACGACCGAGATAGTCTCCTCACGCCATGAAAACACGGATTGAAAACATCGGGCAGTTGGTAGTCGTCGCGTCGGGGCCGGTTTACGGGGCACGGATGGCGTCGCCGCCGGGCGGCGAGAACGCCGCCGTCAGCCTGGAGGACGAGCGGATCGCGTGGTTCGGATCGCAGCGCGAGGCGCCGACGGACCGTTGCGAGGTCGTCTTGGACGCACGCGGCGGGACCGTCGTGCCCGGGCTGATCGATTGCCATACGCACGCGGTCCACGCCGGCAGTCGCGAGAACGAATTCGTCCAGCGGATCGGCGGAGCGACGTACCTCGATATCCTGGAGGCCGGCGGCGGCATCAAGGCTTCGGTCCGGGCTTTGCGGCAGGCGTCGATTGACGAGTTGGTGAGGCAGTCGCTTCCGCGCCTGCGGCGGATGCTGGCGGCCGGGACGACCACGGCGGAAGTCAAGACCGGTTACGGCCTCTCACAGAAGGAAGAGATGAAGACGCTCCGCGCGATCAAGCGGTTGCAGACGGAGACGCCGGTCGATCTCGTGCCGACGTTTCTCGGCGCGCATACGATCCCGCCGGAGTTCGATGGGCGTGCGGACGCCTATCTCAACGTGATCACGGACGAGGCGTATCTCGCGCGTCTGCACGACGAACGACTGGCCGAATTCGCCGACGTGTTCTGCGAGCGTGGAGCGTTCAACGTGGAGCAGTCGCGGCGGTTCCTGACGGCCTGCAAGGCGCACGGCCTCAAGCCCAAGATTCATGCCGAGCAGTTGACGAACAGCGGCGCGACCAAGCTGGCGGTCGAACTGGGCGCGGTATCGGCGGATCATCTCGAATGCGTGGACGATGAGGCGATCAAGGCCCTGAACCGATCGAGCACGATTCCTGTGCTGCTGCCCGGCTGTTCGTTCTTCCTGGGTTCCGAGCCCGCACCCGCACGTAGGCTGCTCGACGCCGGCCTGCCCGTCGCGCTCGCGACGGACGTCAATCCCGGCTCGTGTACGATCGAATCGCTCGGGCTCATCATGTCGATGGCGGCGAGCCTTCTGCGGATGACGCCGATGGAGTCGCTCGTCGCTTGTACGGCGAACGCAGCGGCGGCGATCGATCGAGCCGACCGGATCGGGACCATCACCGTGGGCTTTCAGGCGGACCTTCTGATCCTGGACGTTCCGAACGTGGCTCGATGGGCTTACCAGGTCGGCGTGAATCCCGTTCGCGTGGTGCTGAAGCGCGGCCGCGTCGTGCTGGAGAATTGAGGCAGATTGAGGCTCGTGACAACGGCAAGGCGCCGGTTTCATGGAAACCGGCTCTCTCGGCAACAGCAGCCGGCCAGGCGAGCTGCGGCATGCGAGAATGTCGAACGAAGTGCGTGCATGGGAGAAAGCGGAAACGATGAAGAAGCAGTTGATCGAGTGCGTGCCGAATTTCAGCGAAGGCCGAGACCTCGCCGTCATCAAGCAGATCACCAACGAGATCGAGGGCGTTGAAGGCGCCAAGTTGCTGGGCGTCGAGCCGGGCAAGGCGGCCAACCGAACGGTCGTGACGTTCGTCGGGACGCCGGAGGCGGTGATCGAGGCGGCGTTTCGTGCCGTTCGGAAGGCGGCCGAGCTGATCGACATGAGCAAGCACCACGGCGAGCACCCGCGATTCGGGGCGACGGACGTGTGCCCCCTCGTGCCGGTCTCCAACATCGGCATGGAGGAGACGGTCGAGTATGCCCGGCGGTTGGGCCGGCGGATTGGCGAGGAGTTGGGCATCTCCGTCTATTGCTACGAAAGCGCCGCCACGAAGCCGGAGCGGCGGAACCTGGCGACGGTGCGGGCGGGCGAATACGAGGGGTTGAAGGACAAGCTGGCCAAGCCTGACTGGAAGCCCGATTTCGGGCCGGCGACGTTCAATCCCAAGTCGGGCGCGACGGCCGTGGGAGCGAGGGACTTTCTCGTTGCCTACAACGTGAACCTGAACACGACGTCGACGCGACGAGCGAACGCGATCGCCTACGACGTGCGCGAGAAAGGCCGAATCAAGACGGTAGACGGTTCGCCGACGGGCAAGCCGATGCTGGACGAGAAGGGCAACACCGTCTGGGAGCCGGGCCTTCTGAAATGCGTCAAGGCGATCGGATGGTTCATCGAGGAATACGGCGTCGCGCAAATCTCGATCAACCTGACGAATCTCAGCGTGACGCCGGTGCACGTCGCGTTCGATACGGTCTGCGAACGGGCGGCTGTTCGCGGCATCCGCGTGACGGGCAGCGAGCTGGTCGGATTGATCCCGCTCAAGGCGATATTGGACGCGGGACGGTACTTCCTTCGAAAGCAGAAGCGATCGACCGGCGTCAGCGATCGGGAGCTCATCAAAATCGCCGTCAAGTCGCTGGGATTGAACGATCTGACGCCGTTCAAGCCGGAAGAGAAGATCATCGAATACGCCATCGCAGCCGGCGAGAAGCGAGATCGGCTGATCGACATGACCTTGGAGGATTTCGTTCACGAGACGGCCTCGGAATCCAAGGCGCCGGGCGGTGGATCGATCTCGGCGGCGATGGGCGCGATGGGGGCGGCCCTGGGCACGATGGTGGCCAACCTGTCCTCGCACAAGCGAGGCTGGGACGACCGCTGGGAGGAATTCTCCGATTGGGCGGAGAAGGGCAAGGCCTGTCACGACGACCTGCTGCGGCTGATCGACGAGGATACGAACGCGTTCAACCGCATCATGGAGGCGTTCCGACTGCCGAGCGGGACGGAACAGCAGAAGGCCGAGAAGAACGCGGCGATCCAGGCGGCGACGAAGGAGGCGATCGAGGTGCCGCTGCGCGTGATGGAGACGTCGCTGGCGTGCTTGGAGGTGTGCAAGGCGATGGCACGCGACGGCAATCCGGCGAGCGTATCGGATGCCGGGGTCGGCGCCTTGGCGGCCCGAAGCGCAGCCATGGGCGCGTTTCTGAACGTGAAGATCAACGCGGGCGGCGTCGAAGACAAGGCGTGGCTGAACGAGGTGTTGGCCCGCGGAGAGGCGATGCAGCAGGCGGCAAAGGCGATGGAACGGGAAATCATCGAGATCGTGAACGGGAAGATCTGAGCGACGAGACGCGCTCCGCTGCGCGTCGCGGCCAAACAACTGTTTAGCCGCGAGCCGCAGGCGAGCGCGTTCCATGTTCTGCAGAGCAGCGGTTGCTGTATGGTCCTTGCCTACCACGTGATCTTCGGCACGTACGGTTTCTGGCTGCCGAACGATCCGCGTGGATCATGGTCGGAGTTCGTCGGGTCTTACGAGCTTCTCCGGTACGGCCGGGCCACGCGGACCGATGAGCGGTGCTCGTTGGCGCACCGTCCCCACGATCAGGAGGTGCGCCTCGCGGCGAAGGCGGCGTTGAAACGTCCAGCCGTATGCCTCGACGGTTGCCAAGCCCAAGCCGTCGGGCGGGCGTTTGGAGAATATGCCGCAAGGGCAGGTGTCGCGGTGCTGGCATGTTCGATTGTGCCGGATCACGTACATCTGGTGCTGGGGCGGAGCGAACTCTCCGTCGAGGCTGTTGTCGTTCAGTTGAAGGCAGCGGCTTCGCGGCGTTTGTTGCAAGAGGGGCTCCATCCGTTGGCGGGTCCTGAGGCTGAGGCTGGGCACGCCCCGAAGATGTGGCAGCGGGGATTGTGGAAGGTCTTTCTGGATTGCGGAGGCGGCGTCCGACGAGCAATCCGTTATGTCGAGGACAATCCCCTGAAGGAGGGCAAGCGTCGACAGCGATGGTCGTTCGTGGAAGCGTACGAGGTGGATGATTGAGACGCGCGCTCCGCTGCGCGTCGCGGCTAAACGAACCGCGCGGCGGCGACACGGCGAAACGGGTCATGTTTAGCCGCGAGCCGCAGGCGAGCGCGCATCACGCGGGCGCGGGCGGCGACGCGGCATGGCGGGCGATGGCGCACGGGCGCGATGGCATGCGGGCGTCGGAGGATGCGTGATGGGCAGAATCGTCGATGATTCGGTTGCGGATTTTTTGAGCGTGTTGGCGTCGCGTTCGCCGACGCCGGGCGGCGGCAGCGCCAGCGCCCTCGTCGGCGCCGTGGCCGCGGCCCTGTGCGGCATGGTCGGGCGGCTCAACGACAAGAAGACGGGCGAGGCGGGTCCGTTGCACGATACGATCCAGCAGGCCGACGCTGTGCTTGAACGACTCAGCAGGCTGGCCGACGCGGATATCGAGGCTTTCAACGGCTTGATGGCGACGTGGAAGCTGCCGGACGATCCGGCCAACGCCGCGCGGAAGCAGGCAGCGACCATCACCGCAACCGAATCGCCGCTGGAGATCATGGGCGCCGCTGTCGAGGTGATGAAGCTGGCGAAACGGGGCCTCGAGCTGTCCAAGAAGAACTGCCTGTCGGACGCCGGCGTTGCAGGCTTTGTCGCTCATGCC
>CAZERK010000057.1:10377-12318 GCA_964514515.1 uncultured Planctomycetaceae bacterium | reverse complement strand
GGTCGTGACGGTGCGAAGCGTGGAAGGCGAATCCAGCCCGGCCGCCAGCACCGACAAGACGCGCAGCAGCAATCCGAGGCCGGCCGCTTTGCTGGCCACGCTCAGCCAAGTCGTCACCTCGATGGACGCGCCCTCGAACACGTCGGGGCACCAGAAATGAAACGGCACGGCGGAAATCTTGAACGCGACGCCCACGATGAACGCGACCAGCGAGACGGTCGCCAACAGGCTCAGCCCGCTGTCGGAAGCCGCCTGCAGGGCCATCCCTCGACCGATCCGGCCCAAGTCCAGCGTATGAAACTGGCCGTACAACAGCGAGGTCCCGTAGATCATGACGGCGCTCGTGACGGCCCCGAAGAGGACGTACTTCATCGAGGCCTCGGCGGCCAGACGGTGCTGCTTGCGGAAACCGACCAGGGCGTAGGAGGGCAGCGAGGCCGTCTCCACCGCCAGAAGAATCATCAGCAAGTTCGTCGAGCAGACCATCAGCCCCATGCCGAACGCGCTGCCGACGAGGAGAACGAGGAACTCGACGGGATCACGGCGGCGAACCTGGGACTCCGGCAGCATGGACGCCCGGCCGAGGTGCGCCATGCCGATGATGCAGACCAGGAACACGCCGACCAACAACATGAAGAAATAGCTGAACGCGTCCACGATCAGCATCGGCGTGCCGCCCGGCGGCGCGAAGCCCGGCCAGGGGCCTGCCCCGTTCGCGATGCCCCGCAGGCTCAAACCGGCCGTGGCCAATGCGCCGGCGAAAGCGATCCCGCCGGCCACGCGCCAGCTTCGGCCCGACGCCAAGGCGCCGAGCAGCATCGCGACCAGCGTGCCGACCAAGGCCCACAACGGACCGAGCCTCGATAGGTCTTCGAGGCTGGGCATCCAGAGGCTGCCGGCGGAAGAAGCGTCCATCGTGCCGCTCAACCTCCCATCGCCAGGAACGGTTTGAGGACGGACAACAGGTCGTCCAGCGTGCCGTTCATCAGGTTGAACGTGTATTGCGGCAACACGCCCATGAAGATCGCCAACAGGCCCATCGGCACGAGGATCGCCGTCTCGCGAGCCGAGGCGTCGGAGAACAGGGCGTACTCGTCACGCCGCGGGCCGAGATACACGCGCTGCACCATCCAGAGGATGTACGCAGCGGTGAGGATCACGCCGGCGGCGGCTGCGACGGCCATCGGTCGGCCCCACGACCAGGACGACGTGAACGTGCCCATCAGCACCCAGAACTCGCCGATGAAGCCGCACAACGACGGCAGGCCGAGCGAGGCGAAGAAGCCGAGCGTCGCCAGCGTGCCGTAGCGCGGCATACTCAGCCACAATCCACCGAAGCGGTTGATGTCGCGATGGTGCGCACGGTCATAAATCACGCCGACCAGGAAGAAGCACATGGGGCTGGAAATCCCGTGCGCGAGGATTTGGAACATCGCGCCCTGGAATCCGGCGTCCGTCATGACGGCGATGCCCAGCAAAACGTAGCCCATGTGACTGATCGAGCTGTAGGCGACCAGCCGTTTGAAGTCCGTCTGCGCCAGGCAGCACAAGGCGCCGTAGATGATGTTGATGACGCCGAGCGTGGCGAGCGCGAAGGCCGCCCATCTCGCGGCTTCCGGGAAGATCGGATAGCAGACTCGAAGGAAGCCGTAGGCGCCGAGCTTGAGCAGGATGCCCGCCAGGATCATGGAGATCGGCGTGGGGGCTTCGACGTGCGCGTCGGGCAGCCACGTATGGAAGGGGAAGACCGGCACCTTGATCATGAACGCGATGAACAGCATGACGAACATCGCGTGCCCGAACTTCCAGCCCAGGAAGAGACGGGCAGGGTCGTTGAAGACCGCGCTGATGTCGGGATCGTTGGCGTAGGCGATGAGGCTGAACGAGCCGGGTCCGCCCAGGGCATCGCCGCTGGCGTAGTACCTCGCCACCATGGCGACG
>CAZERK010000057.1:7965-10367 GCA_964514515.1 uncultured Planctomycetaceae bacterium | reverse complement strand
CATCAGCAACGCGATGAGCATCAGCACGCTGCCCACCAGGGTGAAGAGGAAGAACTTGATGGCCGCATACTCGCGCCGCGGCCCGCCCCACACGCCGATGAGGAAGTACATCGGCAGCAGCATGACTTCCCAGAAGATGTAGAACAGGAAGAAGTCCAACGCGGCGAAGGTGCCCAGCACGCCGGTCTCCAGCAGCAGGAACAAGGCGAAGTAGCCCTTGGCTCCGTGCTTGACGTGCCACGCGTCGAAATTCCAGCTTGCCCAGGCGGCCAACCACGTAACCAGCGTGGTAAGGACGACCAACGGGAAGCTGATGCCGTCCAGCCCCATGTGCCAGTTGATGTCGAAGCCGCCGACGTGAATCCAGGCTGCGCGATGCTCGAACTGCATGTTCGAGCCGTAGGCGCCGTCGAAGGCGTCCCCGGACAGAAACGGCGGGAACAGCCGGCACGACAGCAGGAAGGCGGCGAACGGGACCGCCCAGGTGATGGACCGGGCCTGCCTGGACGGCGCGATCAGCACGCAGACGGCGCCGATCACCGGCAGGAAGACCAACCACGTCAATACATGTTCCACGGTCGAACTCCCGTACTCCGCTGCGAACAGTCCAGCACGTCCTCACGCTTGCCGCAGGCGGGGCCACGTTCAACGTCTGTCTTGCGCGCTCCCCGCCGCGGCGGGTCGCGGCTGGACGGCCGCCGCAATCGCCTACCGCAGGCGGGGCCGCGTTCAACGCCGATCTTGCGCGCTCCCCTGCGGGGCGCGGCCAAGCAGCCTACGCGAGCAGCACGATCACCAAGACCACCGCAGCCGAGCCGGCGGCCAGCAGGACGTACGTTCTGATCCGACCGCTCTGCGGCCGGCGGATTTCCGAACCGGCGTCCAGCACCACGCGAGCGATGCCGTTGGCGACGGCATCAACCAGGCCAACGTCACGTCGATCAACCGGCATGTCGAGCTGTCGACCGGTGAAGACGCCGACGCTCCGCGCAACGAAGGCCGACACGTTGACCAGTCCGTCAACGATCACGATATCGAAGAACCGGACCAATTGACCGACGGCAATCGCGCCGGCGACGAACAGGCCGTTGTATACGTGGTCGAAGTAGAGCTTCTGCTCCAGGGCGCGATGGACGACGCCGAGGCGACGGCGCCATCGCTCGGCGGTCTCCAAGCCGCCGCGATAGATCAGCCACGCCGCAACGATCCCAATCAGCCACGCGAACCCGACGATCGGCACGAGGGCCTTGTGCGGAGCGCGGCCCTCGCCGTGCGAGAGCATCAACATCCGCCCGCTACCGGCTTCGGAAACCGTCCGAGCCTCGCCGTCGAAGGCCACGATCGTATGACTGTCGGTCGCTGCGGCCGCAGCGTCGGCGATCAGCGGACGGAAGACGAAGTAGCTGCAGAAGACGGTGCCGGCGACCAGAACGACGAGCGGCACGACCATCTTCCAGGCCTCATGGGCATGGTGATGCACGTGCTCGTCGCGCGGCCGGCCGCAGAACGTCAGCCACCAGCAGCGCCTCATGTAGAACGGCGTGACGTAGGCGATGGCGATCGGTATGCAGAACATCCAGCTCGGCAGGATCGGCAACGACAAGGCGACGGACCGCTTCTTCTCGGTGCCCGTCGGCGCGTGCCAGGGACCGTGCGTGTGCTCGGACGTCTGGTCGTGCGTCCTGGCAGTCTCAGAACGCGGGGCCTGCGCCGTGCCCGCATGCGTCGAGCCGGCTCGCGCCGAGCCCCCATGCGCCGGGCTACCGCGCTCCTGCCCCTCAGGATGCTCGATCTGCTGCTGCCAAGCCTGCTGCTCCTGCGGGAGGTTGAACGCCCGCTCGTAGGCGACGGCGAGGATTTCGTCTTTGCTGAAATATCCGCCCAGACCGAGGTGCATCCCGGGAATGCCGAAGCCGGCGATGGCCAACACGCCGACGAAGAACGTCCAGCACGTGACCGGCATCTTCTTCCGCAGCCCGCCCATCTTGCGGATGTCCTGTTCGTGGTGGCAGCCTTCGATGACCTGTCCGGAACCGAGGAACAGCAAGGCCTTGAAGAAGGCGTGCGTCATTAGATGGAACAAGGCGGCGACCCAGGCCCCGACGCCCATGCCGAAGATCATGTAGCCGAGCTGGCTGAGCGTGGAGTAGGCCAGCACCTTCTTGATGTCCGTCTGCACGATGGCGATCAGGGCCGTCAGCGTCAGCGTGATGCAGCCGATCACGGCGATGAACATCTGCGCCTCGGGCGTCAACAATCGAAAGACCCGGGCCACCAGATAGACGCCGGCCGCCACCATCGTCGCGGCGTGGATCAGCGCGCTGACGGGCGTGGGGCCGGCCATCGCGTCCGGCAGCCAGACGTGCAGCGGGAACTGGGCGGACTTGCCCATCGCGCCGCAG
>CAZERK010000057.1:1720-7955 GCA_964514515.1 uncultured Planctomycetaceae bacterium | reverse complement strand
GCCCATCAACGACGCCAGACTGAAGCCGAACCAGGTCGTGGGTGACGCGAAGATGCCGATACGGCTCAGGTACTGCTGAGCGAAGTTCCGGGCGGCCTCGTCGAGGTCGAACGTCTTGAGGTACGTGACAACGAGCGCCAGGCCGAGGATGAAGCCGAAATCGCCGACGCGGTTCACGACGAAGGCCTTGATCGCGGCGTCGCTGGCGTACTTCCGGTCGAAGTAGTAGCCGATCAGCAGGTAGCTGCACAGCCCGACCAACTCCCAGAACACGAGTAAAAGGAGCAGGTTGCTGGCGACGACCAACCCAAGCATGCTGAAGCAGAACAGCGACATGAACGCGAAGAAGCGGTGATACTTGCTGACGCCGTTGATCTCGTCGCTGCGGCCCTCCATGTAGCCCAGGCTGAAGAACTGAATCCAGAAGGCCACGAACGTGACCATGAAGTACATGATGACCGTCAGGGAGTCGAGCTTCACGCCGATCGTAACCGGAATGCCGCCGACGAGCCCCCAATGGTAGCGATAGGCGTCCGCGGCGAGGAACTGCCGCATGTGCTCGTCCAGACCCAACCAGCCGATCAGGACGCGCGTCGCGAGCAGACAACTCAACCCGATGGCAAAGACGGAGACGTGGCCCGCCCGCGGCTTGCCCAGCTTGTGGCCGAACAGCGCCAGGACCACGAAGCTGACCAACGGGATCAGAACGCCAATTGCCAGAGCGATCTGGTAGTCCATGAGACCTCAAGCAAAGCGAACCGAACGGCTGTCTCCAAGCGCCGACTTGCCCAAGACTCTGTACGTGTTCAGCGAGCGCGGTTCTGTCAGAGCCGCGACCGTAAGGGAGCGGTCCGCATGCCGCTCGGAACAATCATCCATCGCCCGGGCCGCCTCCTGCCCGTTCCCGGTGCAGCCCCTGTACGGCGATGAGCCAACTCCTGCAGCGTATCGCACCTCTTCGTAGCGCCGCCCCCCCGCGGCCGGCGTCTGTCGCCAACGGCGTTGCGACAGCCATGCCTCGCCGATCGCCTTGCACGCCGAGACGGCTGACGCCCGCTGCCAACGGCATCCGTTCCCTCATGCGTCGGCCATCCCGGCGCGCCGGGAACGCTACGGGTTCTCAACAGAGCATCACCATCTCAGCTTGTCGCCTCGATCGACGTCGATCGTCCGAACCGTGCTGTAGTAGTTCATGAAGATGGCGATGCCGATCGCAGCCTCCGCCGCCGCCAGCAGGATCACGAACAACGCGACGATCTGGCCGTCCAACGCCGCGGCCTGGTACTTGCTGAACGCGACGAGGTTGATGCTCGCCGCGCTGAGCACCAACTCGATGCCGATCAGAATCCCGATGGCGTTGCGCTTCGTGACCATGCACAGCACGCCCATCGAGAAGATCAGGGCCGAGAGCACGAGGTAATGTTGCAGGCCGATCTCGAACATACTCACGCAAGAAGCCCGTCAAAGCTCGCGGGAACAATCGCCCGATCAAAGCGCCGCGTATCAAACGCCGTCTTCGCCCATCCGCACGATTCAACGCTCCGCCTACGGCGAAGCTGCACAGCCTACTGCGTCCCAGCGGACCCGTCCGTCCGCAGGACACCCCTATTCGGCGCCGCCGCCCTTCTCGGGTCGGGCCAAGTACGCCGCACCGATCAGCACAACCAGCAGCAGAACGCTGGCGACCTCGAACGGGACCAGGTACTCCGTCAGCAACGCGCGGCCGATCTCCTTCACGGTCGGCTGCGCAAACGGCTCCAGCGGCGGCGGCCAATTCGACTTCAGCAGCAAACCGCACAAGCCGACCGCCAGCAATAGCGCCACGACCAGGGCCGCCAGGACCTCCCGACGGCTCGGCGCAAAAACCGCCCAGGGCGACTTCGACGTGAGCATCACGCCGAAGACGATCAGGATCAGCGTGCCGCCGACGTAGACGATGAACTGAATCGCCGCCAGGAAACCCGCGTCGAGCAGGAAGTAGAGACAGCCGACGCCGCCGAGCGCGCCCAACAGGCAGACCGCGGCCCGAATGATGTTGCGGGCCAGCAGGATGCAGACGGCGCTCGCCAGGACCGCGCCGCCGAACAGATAGAACGCAAACGCTTCCATGATGGCCTTACGTCAAAACGGCTCCTGCGGCGGATTCGCGAATTCCATCAAGAAGCCGCACTTCGTGCAGCGGAATGTCTCGATCGGGATTCGCCGTTTGGGCAGCTTCAGACCGCGCCAGATGGAACGCCGGGGAACACCTTCGTACCATTCGCGCCGCCGCGCCCAATCGCCGTGGCCGCGGTCGACCTCAAACCCAACCTCCACGACACCGCCGCACATCAGGCATTTCCGCGAAGCCACGACAACCCTCCTCGTCGCTCGGCTCCTTCCGTCGGCGCCGGCCGTATCGCGCGTCACGCACCGGGCAGATGCCTCACGCCGAGCCGGCCGACCAGCTGCCAGCGGTTGACGAAGCCGTAGGTCGCCAGGGCGAGCATCGTCAAGACGGTCAGATACCCGACGGCCACCAGGAGCCAATGCAACACCGCGTCCAACGCGGCCAGCCAGCCAAGCTCCAGATGCTTGAGGCCCAGCACCCAAAACGTGGCGCCCAATAGCACCAGCATGGCCATCGGAAGCATGACCTGCACGCAGGCGTACAGCACCTGGTCGATGCGCACGCGCGGCAGCGTCCACCGCAGCCAAAGCTGGATGAAGAACAAGAAGAACGCCTTGAGGATGAAGATGATCGGGCCGTTGAACAGCAGCCCGCGCACGAGCAGGCTGAAGAAGCCGTCGCCCTGCGGCGCCCAGTCCTGCGGCAGCGGCGACATCCAACCGCCGAGGAACAGGATGACCGCCAAGCCCGAGACGGCGAACATGGCCGCGTACTCGGCGAAAAAGAAGAGCGACCAGCGGTATCCGCTGTACTCCGTCAGAAAGCCGGCGACGAGTTCCGACTCCGCCTCGGGCAGGTCGAAGGGCGCCCTCTTGCACGACGCCAGCGACGCGACGTAGTACAGGCAGAACGCGACGAAGCACCACGGATTGGCGAAGACCAACCAATGATGCCAGCCGCCGCTCTGCACGTTGGCAATCTCGCTGAGCTTGAGCGTGCCCGCCATCATCACCGGGATGAGCAGGCTCATGCCCATCGGGATTTCGTAGGCCACCATCTGACAGGCTTCGCGGAGCCCTCCATACGTCGCGTACTTGTTGTTGCTGGCCAGACCGGCGACGATCACACCGAGTACGTCGACGCTGAGCATCGCCAGGATGAAGATGAGCGCCACGTCGAGGTCGCGAAAGACCCAGAAAGCGCCGAAGGGCAGCGCCACGAACGCGATGACCGTCGGCACGAAGGCGAGGTATGGGGCCAGGCGGAACAGGATCGGGTCGCCGTCGGCGGGGAGCAGGGCTTCCTTGAGAAGCAGCTTGATGCCGTCGGCCGGCGACTGCGCCCAGCCGTGCCACGAGCCGACCCGCATGGGGCCGAGCCGGGACTGCATCCGGGCGGCGACCTTCCGCTCCCACCAGATGCCAAACGCCGCCGCCGTACAGATGAAGCCGACGACGCCGCCCATCGCGATCAGATCGCGGATTATTGGGAACTGAATCGGCCACAGCAGATAGGCGACGAACATCCAAGGCGCGGTTCCGCCGGTCACGGTGTAAATCTCCTGACCGGTGAACGTCCGCACGGTGCTTTCGGGAAAGTAGGACTGCATCAGACCGGAGACCCAGCCGTAGGCCCAGACGACCAGGCCGGTCCCAACGACGGCTCCGCAGAGGATCGCAAGCGGCACGTAGGGTCTTTGCAGGAGCCAGCCGATCGGCTTGTAGTAGGCGATGGCCAGCGCGCCGAGCAGGAAGAGCCCGCCCTTGCAGATCGGAGCCAGGATGCCGAGATAGAGCACGGCAACCTGCCAGTCGCCGATGCCGTCGAAGACGCCGACGGCCGTCGCGCCTGCCAGGATCAGCCCCAGCAGGACCAGCAACAAGCCAAGGACCGACAGCCAGCGAATCGCCCTCAGACGATACAGCCTCAGCCGATCCGCGTCCTTTTCCGTCCAAGGAAGGCTGATCTGGCTCAACGCCCCGCTCCAGCCGACAGTCGCCACAAACCCGAACGAATCCGATGGAGTTTCGGAGTTATAGCGAACCGGCCCGGCTTTGCAAAGGGCAACCTCAGTATTGCGCGCAGGGCCTGGCCGGCCTCCGCACGCCGCCATGCCTCACGTCTGGACGCGACCAACTCCCGTGCGCCCGGGCCCTTGTTTAGCCGCGACCCGAAGGGGAAGCGCGCCCGCCCCAGTCGCCTGCCCCAACGGCCTGCCCTGCTGCCCAACCTAGACGCCCGCCCTTGCGCCAACAGCTTGCTGGTTCGCGACCTTCGCCAAGGCAATCCTCGGCGACGTGTGCTGCTCCTCGCGCGGGGCTACAATCCGCCCTCGTGGCGAAGAAGAGCGAAGACAACTTGATCGCCTGGCTTGCCGGCCGGTTGAGGCGTGTGCATCAGGGCGTGCCGATCGGCATCGGCGACGACATGGCCATGCTGGGCGACGGGGAACGGCCCGCGCCCCGCGGCAGGAGACCGCGCCAAGCCAGTCGCTGCCGGGCCGGGGCGGGCAGTTCAGATCAGAGCAGCTCAGAGCAGGGCAGAACGGCGCCCGGCAAGGCGGAGCAGAAGCAGGCGGGTCTGCAGCAGCCCCGTTTGCAGCAGGCGGGCCTCGAACAGACGAGCCTGCTCGTCACGGTCGACATGCTGATGGACGGCGTGGACTTCGAGGTGGGCGTCCATCCGCCCGATCTCATCGGTCGGAAGGCCTTGGCCGCGAGCCTGTCCGACTGCGCCGCGATGGCGGTGCGTCCCCGTTGCGCGCTCGTCAGCGTCGCCTTGCCGGCCGATTGGCCCCTGCGACAGGCCCAGCGGCTGTTTCGCGGCATCGAGAATCTGGCCGACGAGTTCAATTGCGTCATCGTCGGCGGCGATACCAATAGCTGGCGGCACCCGTTGGTCGTCGACGTGATCGTCATCGGCGAGCCGTTCAACGGCGTCCCGCCGGTGCGTCGCGACGGCGTGCGGCCCGGCGATCTCATCTGCGTGACGGGCCGGCTGGGCGGCAGCCTGTACGCGCCGGATTCGGAGAGCCGCCCGGCGAGCAAGCATGGCAAACAAGCGATCGCCCCGCGCACTCGCCGCTGCTGGCCGCACCATCTCGTCTTCGCGCCCCGCGTACGCGAGGCCCGTTGGCTGGCCGAGCGGTTGGGCGGCGACCTGCACGCCATGATGGACTTGAGCGACGGGTTGTCGACCGACGCCCATCGCATGGCGACCGCCTCCGGCTGCGGAATCGAGTTTGACGCCCGCGCCTTGCAGACCGTTGTATCGCCGGCGGCCGTGCAGGCGTCGCGTCTCGACGGGCGGAGCCCCCTGGACCATCTTCTGAACGACGGCGAGGATTTCGAGTTGCTTTTTGCCGTCAGCCCAGATGCCCTGGCGCGGTTGGCAGTCGATCGCGAAGGCGCCTCCGTGCCCTCACGGAGCGCCTCGTTGAAATCGCCAACGTCACCGGCTTCGCCCGATTCCGGCTTCTGCCAGAAGCCGGCGACGCGGAGGCCGGTTGGCTCAAGCAGCCGCTCGACACGAGGCCCCGAGCACGATGCGGCAGCACCGCGGCCCTGCGCATGGACGTGCATCGGGACGGCGGTCAGACGCCCCGGCCTCTGGCTTCGGGACGAGAAGCAGCGTAAGAAGGTCCTCCGCCCGGGAGGCTGGCAGCATTTCATAAGAACACAGAAATCGTAGAGGGCGTGCAGGAGTCAATGCGCGAGCCAGCAAGCGGAGACTTGTGCAACTTCTTGGGAGTTGTCAGAACCCATGATCGACATCAAGCTGATTCGTGAACAACCCGACGTGGTGAAGGCCGCCTGTCAGTCCAAGGGCGTCGCGTGCAACGTGGACCAGCTCCTGGACGTGGATGCCCGACGCAGGGCGATTCAGCAGGAGACGGACGCCCTTCGAGCCAAGAGTAAGGAACTGAGCAGCCAGGTCGGTCTCTACAAGAATCCTAAGAGCCGATGGTACCAGGACGCCCTGGCCAAGGGCCGGACCGACGCCGAGCTACAGGCCGAGGCGGAGAAGATCCAGGAGGACGCCGGCCGTATCCGAGAGCAGGTCAAGCAACTTGAAGAAGCGGCCAAGATGTCCGCTGGCCTGGTCAACGGCCAGATGCTGACGATC
>CAZERK010000057.1:0-1710 GCA_964514515.1 uncultured Planctomycetaceae bacterium | reverse complement strand
GCGGCGCTGGGCAGTCTCGACATCGAACGCGGCGTCAAGCTGGCCGGCACGCGCAACTATCTGCTTCGCGGCCCCGGCAGCCTTCTGCACCAGGCCGTCCTGCGGTTGGCGATGGACACGATCGTCTCCCGCGGCTTCGTGCCGATGACCGTGCCCGTCCTGGTCCGGGACGAGATGATGTACGGCACCGGCTACTATCCCGGCGGCGAGGAACAAGCCTACCGGTGCGAGCGCGACGCGAAGTCGCTGGTCGGCACGGCCGAGGTGCCGCTCACGGCGATGTACGCGGACGAGATTCTCGAGGAGTCGCAACTGCCCATCCGCTTGGCCGCCGTCTCGACCTGCTTCCGGCGCGAGGCGGGCGCCGCGGGCAAGGACACCTACGGCATCTATCGGATCCACCTGTTCGACAAGGTGGAGCAAGTCGTCGTCTGCCGAGCCGACGAGGCGGAAAGCGAGAAGCACCATCACGAGATCATCGCCAACGCGGAGGCCGTCTTGCAGACCCTGGAGCTGCCCTACCGAATCTTGCAGGTCTGCACCGGCGACATGGGGCAGGGCAAGGTCGAGATGTACGACCTGGAGACGTGGATGCCCTCGCGCAACTGCTACAGCGAGACGCACAGCGCCTCGCGCTTCGGCGATTTTCAGGCCCGGCGGCTGAACCTGCGATATCGAGACGCCAACAAGAAGACGCTGTTCTGCCATACGTTGAACAATACTGTCATCGCCAGCCCGCGAATCCTGATCCCCCTGTTAGAGCTCTATCAGAACAAGGACGGCTCCGTGACGATCCCGCGAGCCTTGCGGCCGTACATGAACGGGATGGAACGAATCGAGACGAAGGCGTGAGCCCGCCACGCAGCCGGTTCGCCGACGGTCTCCTCCGGCATCCGTTCAGCGAGACCCGACGGGGCGCACGCGAACGTTGCCGACGACGGCAACAGTTAGTTGTTTAGCCGCGACCCGGCGGGCAGCAACCGAGCGCTGTCAGCAACCGCATCCGGCATTCGTTTAGCCGCGACCCGAAGGGGAGCGCGCAACCGCCCTTGTCGATACGCGTGCCCCGCGATAGCCGGCCGCAGACGCCTGCATCGGAGCGAAGACTTGAACCAAACGACGACACGGCCGCGCACGGCCGACCGAACCAGATTGATCGGCTGCCCGTCGGCGCTCGTGCCGCTCGCTGGAACGTTCGCCCGCGAACGGGCGTTCGCGCTGCGTGTGATGGCGTCCTGCGGCCGATGGGCGTTCGTGCTGCTGGCGGTGATCCACGGCTGCGCGGCGCACGTAGACCATCCGGATGTCCGGGCTGTCCTTGACCGACAGGCCGCCGCCTGGAACCAAGGAAACCTGGACGGCTACCTCGCCGCGTACTGGAACTCCGACGAACTGACCTTCTCGTCAAACGGAGAAGAAACGCACGGGTATCAGACGCTCTGCGAACGTTACAAGCGGGGCTACCCAAATCGCGACGCGATGGGCGAGTTGTTCTTTGACGAAATCGAAATCGCCCGGAAGTCGGACGAGCATGCGGAAGTCTCAGGCCGGTATCACCTGAAACGGCCCGCCTCGCCGCAATCCGGCCGCTTCTACCTGCGAATGCAACGCCTCGATGGCGGGTGGTTCATCGTTCTGGACAAGACCGTCAGCGAGCGCTGAACGAATCTCCGTCGCCCCCTCCGCGACTCACCCTTGAGGGCAACCGAT
>CAZERK010000056.1:0-12406 GCA_964514515.1 uncultured Planctomycetaceae bacterium | reverse complement strand
GCGGGCCCGAGCGACGCTGACATACCGGACGTCGGGCGGCCAACCGCGGACGGCGAAACCGGTGACCAGGCAGTGGCGTTCGTGCAGCAGGGCCTCGATGACCTTGATGCTGGTGCCGCCTCCGCCGTAGACGGGGGCGACGGCCATCCGAGCGTTCATGAAGCAGTGGACGGAGCTGCCGGCGAAGTACGATCTCTCTTCGATCAAGCTGCTCGGTTCGGTCGGCGAGCCGATCAACCCCGCTGCCTGGCATTGGTATCACGAGCACATCGGCGGCAAGCGATGTCCGATCGTGGATACGTGGTGGCAAACGGAAACGGGCGGCATTCTGATCACGCCGCTGCCGGGCGTCACGACGACGAAGCCGGGGTCCGCCACGCTGCCGTTCTTCGGCATCGACGCGGCGGTGATGGAGCGGGATGGCAAAGTCCTGCCGCGCGGCAGCAACGGCCTGCTCTGCATCCGCAAGCCCTGGCCGGGCATGCTCCGCGGGATTTACGGGGATGAGCCGCGATATCGAACGCAGTACTGGTCTGAGATCAAAAACGTGTATTTCACAGGCGACGGCGCCCGCTTTGACGAAGACGGCTACTTCTGGATCACGGGCCGCGTCGACGACGTTATCAAGGTATCCGGCCACCGCATGGGCACGGCCGAAATCGAATCGGCGCTCGTTTCGCATCCGAAGGTGGCGGAAGCGGCTGTGGTCGGCTATCCCGATGAACTCACAGGCGAGGCCATCGCGGCATTCGTCACGCTCAAGGGCGGTGCGCATCCCGGCGACGATCTCAAGGACGAGTTGAAGAAGCACGTCGCCCACTCGATCGGCGCGATTGCGCGACCGAAGGACATCCGCTTCACCGAAGCGCTGCCGAAGACGCGCAGCGGAAAGATCATGCGGCGTCTCCTGCGCGAGATGGCCACGAAGGGCCGCGTCGAGGGCGACGTGACGACGCTGGAAGATTTCAGCACGATCGCCAAGCTGCGAGAAACTGAGAGCGCATAGGGTTCCCCCTTCGCTTGCATCATGCTATAATGCCCTCAGGAAAAGCGGGAGCACGGACGGGGCGGTCGCCTTTCCTGAGGGTTTTTTCCTTGACCGTCCAAGCCGTGGGCCGTCGAACATCGGCGGGTCACGGCTTGGACGCAAAAGGATGGGCATGTTCATCGTGCGGCGCGGCACGATTGGTTTGCACCTCCTCTGGCCGAGCCGGCCGGAGACAGACGGGATAGTCAGGGCATTATCAAGTCGGCTTGACCACCCCACGCAGCGGCTCTGGCGATGTACGGGTCTCACGCGATAAAGGATTACGCTCATGACGATGACATCGGCCTGCAAGCTCCAAGTCGGGCGCGATCAGCACGATGGCAAGGTTCGCTTGGAGGTGGACCACATCGACTTCGCCGGCGCGACCAAGTACCGTTTTCGCCTGTGCGAAATCCGAAGCCCACGGCGTGAGAGCGATTCGATTCTGTTCGATTTCCATGGAAATCCCGTCACGATCAAGTTGACGAGCGTTCGTCAGTCGGAGGATTGGATCGAGTACATCCTTCACCCGCAGACGCTAATGGACAAGCTCGGCGTCAAGGAAGGACATACCGTCCGCGTGATGAACCTGGAGGACGGCGATCTGCTGCGAATGCTGGAAGACCGAAAGACGCACGTCGTCGCTCAGCCGACGGATCGGTGCGACGTCGTGATGCTCGGCGTCGAGAGGCCGTCGGAGTTGACGCAGATCGAAGACCTGGCCGCCTCGTTGAACGCAAACGGCGCCATCTGGGTCGTGCTGCCGAAGAGCGTCCGAACAGTCACGAAGGCCAACGTGTTGTCCGCCGCGCGGGAGGCCGGGCTCAGCCAGGTCGAGATCATTGACTACTCGGAGAGTCAAGCGGCGTACAAGATCGTACGATCCTCGGGTAGTCGAAAGCTGGGCCACGGTCCCGACAACGGCTCGTCCCCCCACCGAGACGCGGACGCCGGCGACCAACGCCTCTCGGGACGCCGAACCGTCGTGAAGGCGGGACGCTGACGGGTCGAGCCGAGAGTTCGAGAACGCGAACGGAAGTGCGCCGCATCGGGCTCGCCGCTTTCGGCTTTCCGTCCAGCCGTCGGGGGGACGCCGAGATCATCATGAAGCCGGTCCGTATCCGCCGCAGCGTCGAGCCGCCTGCGTCCATCGTCATCTTCGACATGGATGGGACGCTCACGCGTGCGAACCTCGATTTCGACCTGATCCGCCGCGAGATGGGATTGGGGCCGCATCCGACGATTCTCGAAGCGCTGGCCGAGATGTCGCCGGAGGATCGGGCGCGCGCGGAGGCGATTCTCGATCGGCACGAGGCGCAGGCGGCCGCGACTTGCGAGCTTCAGACGGGGGCGGCGGAAACCGTGCGCGACATCCGGACTCGCGGAATCCCCGTCGTGCTGATGACGCGGAATTCGCGGAAGTCGGTTGAGGTCTTTCAGCAGCGGCACGGTCTGGCGTTTGACCTGATCTGGACGCGTGAGGACGGCCCGATGAAACCCTCGCCCGAGCCGGTCCGGCTGATCTGCCGACAGTTCGGCATTGACGCTGCCGGCGCCTGGGTCGTCGGGGATTATCATTACGACGTCATCTGCGGGGCCGGCGCCGGTGCGACGACCGTCTTGCTGATCGAGGACGGCCGATCGCGGCCGGATTGGGCCGACGAGGCCGATTTCGTCATCGACGACCTCCACGAGCTGCCGGGCCTGATGGGCCTCGGTCGCGCCGGCCCGCCGCCTGCCTGCCGAGCCCCGCGGCCCGCCTCTGCACGGGACGGTTCGCTCGTCCCCGACGAGAATTCGCAGAAGGTGCCACCGCCTTGACATCGCTCGCCATCGCTCACCTGTTGCACCGCAAGCTGCGCACGCTGCTGTCGGTCCTGGCGGTCGGGATCGGCATCACGATGCTGCTGGTCATGCTCGGCCTCTCGCACGGGATGCTGAACGAAGTCGCGGACCGCGTGCAGAGCGTGGACGCGGAGTTGATCGTCCTGCCGGAGAACGAGAACGTCATCTTCACGGCCGGCGCGGCGTTCAGCTCCAAGATCGGCGCCGTGATCGACGGGTTCGAGTTCGGCGGCCGTCGGGTCGTCAAGCGGACGATCGGCGTCATGATCGACACGTTGCACCTCGGCGGCCAACAACAACGGCTCTTCGGCGTGGACCACGACGATATGCCGGCGTTCCTGGGCAAGCGGCGGATGCTCAGCGGTCGGCTGTTCGACGAGGGTCGAGCCTTCGGGAACCGTCTGGACGCCCTCCGCAACGAAGCGGGGTATTACGATCCGGCCCTGATCTCCGACGAGGAGTTGGCTACGGCTTGCGAATTGGTGATCGACTCGCGTCTGGCGCGGGTCGGCGGCTATGCGGTCGGCGACCGCGTGACGTTCCTGGGCCGTTCGTTCCAAATCGTCGGCATCGTCGAGTCAGGCGTCGCCGGCCGGGTCTTCTGCCCGATCCAGGTCTTGCAGCTCATCAAGAACGGCGGCGTGCCGTGGGTCAGCCTGTTCTTCGTGCAGTTGCAGGCTGGTGGAGGCGCCGAGTCGCCCTCGACCCTACAGACCGGGATCGCGCCGAGCGGGCCGACGCCCGTCGCGAGCCCGAGCTTCGAGGAAGCCGTCGCCGACGCCCTGAGCGCCAAGTTGAAGGCCCGCGTCGAACCGAAGGGCGCCTATCGCGAGTTGATGTACGAGAGCTTTTCGTCCATCTACGTCTATATCAACGCGGCCAGCGCCGTCGCCTTGGTCGTCTGCTTCCTGATTATTCTGCTGAGCATGTACACGATGGTCCTGGAGCGAACCCGCGAGATCGGCATCCTCAAGTCGCTGGGGGCGGGACGGCTCTACCTGCTCGGCGAGTCCGTGACCGAGGCCGTCATCGTCTGCATCAGCGGCACGGCCTTGGGCATTGTCATGGCCTACGCCGCGAAGTTCGGAATCGAGACGGCGAAGCCGCTATTGACCATCAGCATCGAGCCGGCGTTCATCGCGATCGCCGTGGCCATCGGCATCGTGGGGGGAGCCGTCAGCGCGCTGTATCCCGGCTATCGGGCGGCGCGACTGGACCCGGTAGCGGCCCTGAGCTTCGAGTAGTACGATTCTGTCGTTGCGTAGACGCAGTTGCGGTCGCAACAGAGCCGGCTTCCGGTACGTGCTTGGGGTTCGGCACGGAGACGCAGATGTAACGCTCCCGGCACGCCGGGATGGCCGACGCGAGAAACCGCGGCGCCCATTCATATGCTGCGTCGGCCGCAGGGGGCCGACGCTACGCCCAAACGTGACAAGCCCCGGGCCAAGGCAGACGACGATTGGAAAAAACAACTGACAAGAGCGTCGTGCTTCGAGCCTGCGGCGTGCGGCATACCTATCGAGCGGGGCGCGTCGCGACGCCCGTGCTGCACGGCATCGACCTGGAGCTGTGCCGTGGCGAGTTCGTGCTCATCATGGGGCCCAGCGGATGCGGCAAGAGCACGCTGCTGAACATCCTCGGCTTGATGATGCGGCCGACGTCGGGCAACGTCGAGATCGCCGGCGTGGCCACGGCCGGTCTGAACGACGCCTCCCGCACCGCCCTGCGACGCCACACGCTGGGCTTCGTCTTCCAACGGTTCAACCTGCTCGGCGTGTTGACGGCGGAGCAGAACGTTCGCTTGGCGCTTCAACTCCGCCGCGAGAGCGTCAACGGCCAGCCTGCCGCCCTGCTGGAGCGCGTCGGCCTTGGCGCGAAGGGCCGCAGCCGGCCCGACGAGCTGTCTGTCGGCGAACAGCAGCGCGTCGCCATCGCGCGAGCAGTCGTCGCGAGGCCGACGATTCTGCTTGCCGACGAACCGACGGGAAACCTGGACTCGCGCAGCGCGGGCGAAGTCCTGGATTTGCTCGCCGAACTCAACGCCTCCGACGGGCTCACCACGTTGATGATTACCCATAACGAGCAACTCACGGATCGGGCGGATCGGGTGCTCCTCATGCGCGACGGGCGTCTCGAGCATGGTTGACGCGCCCGATCGGCAACAAGCCCCCGCCTTGACGCAGCCGTCCGAGCCCGCGGCGTCGCACGAATCGGCGCCCGGTTTCGCCATCGTGCCGGACGACGGGATCAACCTGCGGCGATGGTTCGTCTGCTATCTCGCGTGGCTGACGGCGTTGACGGGGGCGGCCGTCTGGGGGCTGCGCGCGGCCGACGCGACCGGCTCGGCGGCGGGGCTGGCCGTCTGGGTGTTGGCAGGCTACGCCTTCTACCTCTCCATCTGTTGCACGTTCTTCCCGGCTCCGACGACCTGGATCGTGATGCTCGCCGCCAGCGATCTCGTCGCCCAACAGGTCGGGCTTCAGGGCTACGCGCCGCTGCGCCTGTTCGTCGTCGCGGCCTTGGGCGCCGCCGCCACCGGCATGGCGAACCTCAACGAGTATCACGTCTGGGCGTACCTGCTGCGAAAGCGCCGCGTCTCGAAGATCCGACAGACGCGGTTCTTCTCCGCCGCCAGCACGTGGTTCCACGCCAGCCCGTTCTGGATCCTGTCGCTGTTCAGCTTTCTGCCGATTCCCGTGGACGTCGTTCGTTGGTTGGCGATTACCGCTCGGTATCCGCGATCGCGCTTCTTCTGCGCCAGCTTCCTCGGAAGGCTCTTTCGCTACGTCGTCTGGGCTCTCACGTCGGCCGGCTTTCAACTCGGCGCGAAGGAGATCGCGATCTTCCAGGCGGCCCTGGTCGCCGTCGCACTGCTGCGGATTCTGCCGAGACTCGTCCGTCGGATTCGCACGTCGCGACAGGCGCGCGGCGCTGCTCCTTGAACTGAGCCGCGCGTACTTGACTCGAGTTGGCGGTCGACGTTCGGTATCTGACCGGGCATCGATGAGAGCCGCCGGCCTTGCACGTGTTCAGCGAGAGCGGTTCTGTCCGAGCCGCGACCGTGAGGAAGCGGTCTGGATGCCGCTCGGGATAATCGTACGTCGCCCGGGCCGTCTCTGGTCCGTTCGTGCGTTTTTCATCTGGATGTAGCGTCGCTCCCCTGCAGGCGACGCATCACAAAACAGAACGTCCTCGGCAACAGGCGTCGGCCGCGGGGAGCCGACGCTACATACAATCGTGAATCGGCATAGAGCCGCGATTGCCGCGCGTGAGAGGCGCCTCCACGTGCCGCGCGACTGGTGCCGAGTTGCGTGAGCCTCCATAATAGAAGCCGTGGCGATTCAAGTTGTTGCCTTTGATGTTCACGGCACGCTCGCGCATTGGTCCGCGGATCGCGTCCAGCCGGTCGATGTCCAGCGGCTGCTGTCCCGCTTCGGCGTCGAGATCAGCTACTGGGCGTTCGACGCGGCTCGACAGACCGTTCTTCTTCTGGATGCGCCCAAACGCAAGATCGACGGCTGGACGGACTTCCTGGCCCTCACGTTCGCGCGGATGCAGACGCCCGTCTCGATTGACCTGCTGACCAGCCTGACCGCGATGTTTGAACGGCGCGACGACATGGAGCCTTATCCCGATGGCTTGGAAGCCCTACGCGCGATCAAGGCGCGCGGACTGAAGACGTGCGCCTTCACGACGCTGCCTGAGTTCATGCTTGGCCGGGCCGGCCCGCGGTTGCTGCCGCTGATCGACCGGTATTTCAACTGCAGCGGTATCGGCGTAGCCAAGGGCGACCGACGATTCTACGCGCGGATCACGGAGCGCCTCGCCGTGCCGCCGGATTGCATCCTTTGCGCCGGAGACGATCCCGTCGGCGACGTCGAGCTACCCACCGAAGCCGGCTGGAACGCCGTTCTGCTGGATCGAACGGGCGAATGTGCTGAATTGCGCGTCGGGCAGCGTGCTACCATCGCCTTGTTGAACGAGCTGCCCGATATCATCGACCGCCTCGCCGAAGACGGCCGCCTTCCGAAAACGTGAACAACTCGACCTTTCTCTCCTTCTCGAACGACGGACAGTCGAAGCTACCCCAGAACCCTGTTTCGATCAGGGCCGCGCGCGGGAGCAGCGGTCTGCTCGCCAAGGCGTACTCCACCGCTCCCCGCCACGGCGGGTCGCGGCTCTGATTGGTTTTGGGATGGCATCTCGTCTCAGCTCGGATCGAGAACCCGGACGCGGCGGGCGCAACGACCGATAGCATCGGCCGCGCGGGCGAACGATAGACTGCGATGCGCCGCACCCTCGTTCAAATGTCCCCAACGTCGCTTGGCCGTGGCAGATTCATATCGTAGGTTTTGGATGCTGTCGGCCTCTTCTCCTGCTGCCTCGCACACCGATGGTTCGCGGTCGTTGATTTGCCGGCTCAGCGGTCGCTGGAGGGGGCCAAACGCCGGGTTGGGAAAGTCGAGGCAGCATCGTCATGGCGCGCACGGAGACATCCTCTGTCCGAACATCCATCCACGTCGCGATGGCAACGGTGATTGTCGTCCTCGTGCTTGCGGCCGGCGCGCTGCATGAAGCCGAAAGAGCCCGAGAGGCCTCCCGGTCCCGAGCAAGCGGCGCCGTCGGCATCGCATGGATGGCCGCGCAGCGACTTCGCGCCGCCTCTCTGGAAGGCGGAGATCAACTCCGCCGCGCGTGCGAAGAGGTGATCGCGCACCCGCGCGTCGAGGGCATCTGCGTTTGGGGGGGGGCGGACCGCGTCATGCTTGCCGCAGGCTCGTCGCCCCGCATGCGCGAATGGCTGACCGGCCGGTTACCGACGCGGACCACGGATTCGGTTGTTCAGTCGATGGCGCTCCCCGACGGGCTCGCCGAGACGTGCGACATCATCCTCATCGAATCTGACCTCGGTCCTCCGTTGGGGGCCGACCAGCCCACGCGCTTCTGCTTGGCTTGTCGGGCCGATCACGATTTCGGCGGCCGCTTCGGCGACCTTGCCTCCTTTCATGTCCCGTTGTTCGCGGTCGGCCTAACCTCTCTGCTGATCGGCGGTTGGTGGCTGCGTCGTTCGTTCGTCCGGCCGCTGCTATCGCTCCTGAGGTCCGTCTCGTCCGACCGCAGGAGCCGCGAAGCGGAACAGACGCTGGCCGAGCGGAACGACGAGTTGGGCGCGATCGCCCGATCCCTGTCCGAACTCCAGGCCGACATCTCGCAATGGCGTGACCGAGCCGAGCATATCGAGCGGCGGATCGATTCTCAGGTTGCCACCAAGACGGTCGCGATTATGCGCGACATGAAGCGCATTCAGCGTGAGGCGTTGCGCGATCCCCTGACGGGCATCAGCAACCGTCGGCTGCTGGACGAGCGGTTTTCGGCCATCTTCGCCGCCCAGCGCGAGGCGGCGCAGGATCTTTCCGTCGTCATGCTGGATCTGGACAACTTCAAGCTCGTCAACGACGTCTTGGGCCATGCAGAGGGCGACAAGGTGTTGGCGTGCGTCGGCGAGTTGCTGCGGCAATGCATCCGCGCCAACGACGTCGCCGTTCGCTACGGCGGTGACGAGTTCCTGTTGCTCTTGCCGGGCACCTCGGCCCGAGCCGCGCTCGACCTCGCCAAGCGAATCACCGCGCTGTTCGGACAGCAAATCAAGACGATGCTGGGACTCCGTCCGCTGCCCAGTCTCAGCGCGGGCGTCGCCAGCCTCCGGCACGACCACCCCGCCAACGCCCACGACCTGATCGACCTGGCCGACCAGGCGCTGTACAGCGCCAAGCAGGCCGGCAAGAACCGGGTTGTCCTTCGCGAGAACCCTTGACGCGCCGGCCGAGCGAAATTCTGCAAGCGCGCGCCGGCCGATGACGATCAACGGATAGCAGGACGCTGCAAAACTCGCATTCGCCCGTTCGCAGCCTCGTTTTCAACAGCGCCGCGCGGGCAAGATGTGCGATTGAAGAGTTTTGCAGCGTCCTGGCAGCGGTCGCCTCGTCCCTGCCCGATCGGTTCGAAGCCAAGGTGCTGTCCGTTGATGAAGAGCGTCAGTCCGACAACCCAGCAACTCGACGCGAACGGCTCAGCCTCCCAGGGGCCCCTGCACGCGCGGCCGTCTCGACGGCGATCGCGGTGGCTTGTTGCGTTGGGCGCGATGGCGTTCGCAGTCGTCTGCGCCGAGGCGGCTGTCCGGCTGTTTCGCCTTGGGCCGCCGGTATATGCGGCGCGGCGATACGAACCGTCCGGCGCGGTGCCCTTCACGCAATTGCCTAACGGCCCGCTGATCTACCAGCCGAACACGGTTTTCGCATCCGTTTACGACCCGACGGGCAACGTGCGCGGATACTTCGGCGGCGACGGCCGCGTCGAGTACACGATTAATGCATACGGTTTACGCGGGCCGGCCGTGGCGCAGGAGAAACCGCCGGGCGTCTTTCGCGTCGTCTGCCTGGGAGACTCCTTCACGTTTGGCGAAGGCGTGCGCTGCGCGGATACCTATCCCGCTTGCCTGGGCGGCATCCTGGCGACGGCTATGCCCGGCCGGCAGGTCGAGGTCATCAACGCGGGCGTGCAAGCCTACGGTACGAAGGACGCGGCCGCCTTGCTGCTGATGCGTTGCCTGGCGTTCAAGCCGGATGTCGTGACCCTGGGATTCGTGCTGAACGACGCAACCGATCCTGACGAGACGATCAGGCAGAACGAGGCCGCCACGCGCGCCTATCGGCCGTTCTGGCCGGGCCGCGTTTCGCGCATTTGGGAAATCGGCGAACGGGCGATCCACGCGCGGCGCTTGCAGGAGCAGCTCTTCAAGACGACACGCGAGAGCTTTCAATCTGCGAACTGGGTGGATTGCCGCGAGGTGCTCAGGGGCCTCGAACACGTTGCGACGGAAGACGGCTTTCGGTTTGTCGTCGTGCTGTTCCCCATCTTCTGGCAGCTTGACAACGGGTATCCATTCGAGGATTTGCACGGCCTGGTCGCGCAGGCGTGTCGTGACGCGGGCTGCGAGTTCATCGACCTGCTGGACGTCTATCGCGGCCGGCGAGCAGAGGATTTGTGGGTGCATCCGACGGACCAGCATCCCAACGAGATCGCCCACCAATTGGCCGCTCGTCGCATCGCCGAGCATCTGCTGAGTCCGCCCGATGCTGGTCGCAGCCCGGGGCCTTCCCCTACGCCGGGAATGTGACGATGCCGCAGCGCCCCCCAGACTGAAGTCCGGGGTTCCTTATGGCTGATGAGTTGCAGACCCCGAACATGGACCGGCGCGTTGCGTTGCGGAGTATACTTGGTGGCTCTGCCCGGTTGCAGACTGCGTGGTCACGACGGAAGAATTCGATGCAACAACGCCAACCACGAGTCGCCCAGTCGCCGAATAGGGGGGCGTTCGCCAGATGAACCAAGAGCCGCCCGATGCCCCTCGGACGCAGCCAGCCGATGCCCCGGAGACCGGCACGGATGATTCACCGATGGCCCGACCTGTCGAGCCCCCCTCGGGCAGGCAGGCAGGCGCTCCGTCAATCCCGCCTGCGACGCCGACCGTTGGCCCGGCGACGACTCCACCGCCCATGCCCCTGCGATCGCGATTCGGCCCGACACCGATGGCCCGGCTCGGCGCACCGCCGCAGGCTCGACCTGTCTCACCGGCAAGCGCGTTTGATCTCGCCGCGACGACGGTCGCCCCAGGCATGAGCCGTAAGGCTGCGTTCGTGGACGTGGCGGTCGCGACCGTTGCGTTCCTATTTTTCTTCCTCTGCTTGATGGTCTCGGAACTGCCGCTTCAATTGGTGGAGCGTTGGCCGCGCTTCGGCGCGCTGTCCTCGAACGTGCTGCTCGGCGCGTTCAGCCTGATCTTGGTGGCGACGATTCTCGTCGTGCGGCGTCAAGGGCCGAGCGCGATCGGCTTGGTGAAGGCGCCGGCCGTTCGCATGATCGCGTTGAGCATTCTGGGTGTACCGGCCTGCTACGTTGCGAGCATGGCCGGCTTCTTCGCCTATGCGTTGTTGGTCGGTCCCGGCGTCGACGCGATGGTCGAGGAGCGGACCGCGTTCTTCGAAGAGGTCGCCGACTTCCCTGCGGCGTGGGTCCTGCCGTTTTCCCTTTTCGCGGGCGTACACGAAGAAATCCTGTTTCGGGGGCTTGGGCTCTCGCGACTCCGCGCGATCATGCGCTCTAACGTGGGGGCCGTCGTCGTGTGCGGCTTGGCCTTCGGCGCGCTGCATGTCTTTCAAGGGCCGGTCGGCGTCGCACAGACAACGGCCGTCGGCATCGTCCTGGGCTTCATCGTCGTTTCCGGCCGGAGTCTGTGGCCGGCGATTCTCGCGCACGCGGCGTTCGATTGCGCCAATCTATTGGTGATCCCGCATCTCCTCGAGGAAATGCAGGCGTTGACGAGGGAACTCGAGACCTCGGCGTGCATTGTCTTGTAGCAACGGAGGCCCCGCGCCGGCGCTTCCCGTCGTGTCGCCAGCCCCGATCGTCGCGGCCGCCTGGAGGCAGCGCGCTGATGCGTCCGAATCCGCGCCGATCGCTCCCTCACGGTCGGGGCTCTGATCAGACTCTCGCTCTGTCCGCAGCCGGCGAGCGCGGACGCTCGCCCGAATCCTTTCGGTGGCGAGCTGTTCAGACCCTTCTTTTCTGGCCGATATTCCGTTAGAATGATTGTGCGCGCGAGCCGTTTCGGCGAAGGAAAGACGCGGGGGAATACAACTCGTCGTCAGCACCACAAACTCAAGGGGATTCCACATGAGAACCAACAGGTGGGGCAGCGGACTGGTTCTGCTTCCGTTCTTGATCGGCGTCCTTACATCGAGCGGAACCGTTCGCGCGGCGCCCGGCGATTTGAACTGTGACGGCGCCCTGGACATGAACGACGTCGGGCCGTTTGTCCTGGCCCTGGTCGATCCGGTCGGCTACGCCGCCGCCTTCCCGGGGTGCGACCTTCATCAGGCGGACCTGAACGGCGACGGCTCAGAAGACGGGCTGGACATTCAAGTGCTCGTGCACTGGCTGACCCTCACCGCACCGCCGGTCGCCACCCAACTGGCCGGGAACGCGTTTGGCCGATATCCGTACTTCGACTACGTGCGGACGTTCAACGAGAACGCCTCGGTGGGAGCGGCCATCGATCCCAACGTGTTCCCCGACGTGATCGGCCTGACGTGCGACGTCTATGTCGTGCTGGCGAAGACGGATGCCGATTGGGCGACGGATCCTTCGCTCGTGGATGTTCGAACAGGCGGCCCTCAACTGAAGAGCTTCGTTGCGGGAACCCTCCAGGACAACACGTTCGTCCTCGCAGGGCCGAACGAGCTGAACGGTGACGCGGGCATCGGCCTGGGCATCGGCTACGACGTCGTCTTCGACTTCAACCAGAACGGTTTCCTGGACTCCGGCGATTACATCGACGGCCTGGGACGGGAGGCCGGCTTCTACGTCGTGGACGACGTGACGCAGGCGGGCCCGCTGGCCGTGACGGAGATCATCTACAGCGGCGGATCCTGGCTGGGCGAGGATACGTACTATCCGACGAACATCGCTTCGATG